>DASYQG010000060.1:0-2155 GCA_036005825.1 Chitinophagaceae bacterium
TCTGCGTCAAAATAACCAAGACCCGAAGGGATATGATTCTTTGAATAGATTGCAGCAACCTTTGAGCTACCGATATCTGTATAATCAAGACCAGAAGTATGCGTGAGCAGTTGGCGAATAGTGATCTCGCTGGTCGCTGGAATAGTAGTGTAAGTTGTATCTGCATCATTGAATTTATCCAATACTACAGGATGTTTAAATTCAGGAATGAAATCTGAAATGGGTTGATCAAGTAATAGTTTACCCTGTTCGTATAGGATCATAACTCCAACACTTGTTATAGCTTTTGTTTGAGACATGATGCGGAATATGGCGTCATTCTTCATCGGTTTTTTTGTTGCTACGTCCGAATATCCATATCCTTTATATTGTACCACCTGGTTATCTTTTATCACAATAGAAACAGCTCCTGTCAACCAGTTCTTTCTGATATATTCATTTACCAATCCATCGATCTTTGCCAATTTTTCATAATCAACGTTATTGTTTTTTGTATTGGTTTGTATTATCTGCGTCTGGCCGACAATGGATATAAACAGGAGGATAACAGAAACAATTATAGCCCGGGAGTTAGCAAACTTTATCATGGTGTGTTTTATTTTATTAAAGAAAGGTAAAGCAAAATAACAGTATAAGTATTTTTCAAACTCCCTTACAAAGATCTGCATCGTAACTTCGCCTGCAAATAATAAGTATGGAATTAGGCATTGGTATGTTTGGTGATCTGCACATTAATAAAAATGGAGAGATTCAGCCAGCAGGGCAACGACTGAAGGAACTGATCGAAGAAATAAAACTGATGGATGAAGTGGGTCTTGATTTTTATGGTATTGGTGAGCATCATCGTCCAGACTATGCGGTATCAACACCTGAAATAATTATAGCTGCCGCAGCAACGGTTACAAAAAATATCAAACTGGGTAGTGCAGTTTCTGTTTTAAGTTCATCAGACCCGGTGAAATTATATCAAAGCTTTGCTACAATAGATCTGATCTCGGATGGTAGGGCGGAGCTAATGGCAGGTCGTGGCAGCTTTATTGAATCATTTCCTTTGTTTGGGTATAGTCTTGATGATTACGATGAATTATTTGAAGAGAAACTGGAACTGCTGTTGAAAATAAATAAAGAAAACCCTATTACATGGAAAGGAAAATTCAGAGCTGCATTAAACAAACAGCAAATATTACCCCGTGCTGTCAATGATCATCTTAGTATATGGATCGCAGTGGGAGGTACACCTGAATCAGTATTGCGTGCAGGTAAACATGGATTGCCTGTGATCTTTGCCATCATTGGTGGTAACCCGGCACAGTTCAAACCGCTGTTTGAATATTACAGGAAAGTGTATGATCATTTTGGTCATGATATTAATAAATTCCAGGTAGGGGTACACATGCATGCTTTTTTTGGTGATGACAGTAAAAAAATTTCGGATGAATATTATCCGATCTATTCTGCACAAATGGATAGAGTAGGTCGTTCCCGTGGTTGGCCTCCTTATCAGCAACAACAATATGTGACTGGTAGAAGCCCCGAAGGACATTTAATCATTGGTGATGCCAGTGAATCTATTGATAAAATTTTACATATGCAAGAGCTGTTTGGACTTACCCGTTTTTCGGCACATATGGATGTAGGCGGACCTTCGCATAAATTAATGATGCGATCAATAGAGATCTATGGAACTAAGATCGCTCCCAAAGTGAGAAAGGCATTGAAAGAGAAAAATAATTAAGATCAAACCGTCAGATAAATAAAGGAGTTTTTTATTTAACAGGCAAGTCTTGTAATAGACTTGCAGAATTCATCTTTAGAAAAAGGTTTTTCAAAAAACATATCAGCTCCGTTTTCCAAAGCTACATCTCTTGCAGAAGCAAAGCCGGAGATCATAATGATCTTAATGGCAGAATATTTTTTCTTGATATAACTAATAAAATCAACCCCAAACCCATCCGGTAATTTATTGTCCAGGATGATAACTGAAGGCTCCTGTTTCTGAAGATATTCATCAGCGGATAAAAGATTACTGACATAATCCAACTCGAATTTTTTTTCATTCAGCATCATATTCAGCAATAGGCCCATTTCACCTTCATCTTCTATCACAAGAACTTTTTTTGCTGCTTTGTTTTTGGCTGCAGTTGTGTTTGACATA
>DASYQG010000061.1:0-10158 GCA_036005825.1 Chitinophagaceae bacterium
TTGACGTTTGCTAAAGAAACCGGCGATAAGAAATTAGTGGAGCAACTGGTGCAACGTTTTGAACCTTTGTTTGGAAACCAGGATACGCTGATACCAAAACCAGATCATGTTGATTTATCAGTGTTTGGTTCTGTTCCATTGGAATTATACATGCAAACAAAAGATCTACGCTATCTCACTTTAGGTAAAAATATTGCTGATAAACAATGGGCGGCGCCGGAAGGACCGAGAGTAAAACCTGAATCTTACTATTATTATAATAAAGGAATGACATGGCAAACAAGAATGTGGATCGATGATATGTTTATGATAACAGCAGTGCAGGCGCAAGCCTATCGGGCAACAGGTGATACAGTTTATATTAACCGTGCAGCAAGAGAAATGGTACTTTATCTCGATACATTACAAATGCCAAACGGACTTTTTTATCATGCGCCTGATGTTCCTTTCTTTTGGGGTCGTGGTGATGGGTGGATGGCTGTTGGTATGAGTGAATTACTGCGATCTCTTCCTAAAAATAATTCCAACTATACCCGTATCATGAATGGATATACACTGATGATGGCTTCATTGTTAAAGCACCAGGCTGAAGATGGAATGTGGCATCAACTGATCGATGACCCAACATCATGGCCCGAAACCTCCTGTACAGGTATGTTCACATTTGCATTTATTACCGGAGTAAAAAACGGATGGCTGGATAAAAAATCTTATGCTCCGGCTGCACGTAAAGCATGGTTAAAGCTCATCACTTATATCAATAAGGATGCAGATATCACTGAGGTATGTGAAGGAACCAACAAAAAGAACGACCGCCAGTATTATTTGGACCGGAAAAGAAATATTGGTGATCTGCATGGACAGGCGCCTGTATTGTGGTGTGCAACTGCATTGTTGAGATAGCAGCTACTTTACAAATCAGTTTTATTACAAAACGCTACATGCATTAGCAAGTAAATTTATTCTTGCACAAGCATAATGTTGTTTATAGCTTTTAGTTTTTCTTCATTTCCTCCTGCTAAAATCGCTGAATTCTTTGCTAATTACCTGAGAAAATTCTGCATCAAATATTATTTACTTGTGTAGAAATTTATTTTGAATTTCTTGCTGTACCTCTCCTTCATAAAATAAAACACTGTTATGAGATCATTTACTCTTATCGCAATGCGACAGGTAAAGCATTGTAATATACATTTTACAAAAAGCAAATTGCGGCTTTTATTTTTGTTCTTTTTTCTAGCCTTCTTTGCGGGGCAAATACGGGCTCAATCGCCAGTCACAATAAAAGGTTCTGTTACCACTCAAACGGGTGAGCCACTTGTTGGCGTATCTATTAAAGTCAAAAATTCTACGGAGGGAACAACTACTGGATCAATTGGCGAATTCCAGATTAAGGTTCCGCAAAACAGTACGCTCGTTTTTTCCTATGTGGGCTTTATAGCTAAAGAAGTAAAAGTAAGCTCAGATCAGTCAAATCTTTCGTTACAGTTGCTAACCGATAAAAATGAAATGAGTCAAGTGATCGTAGTTGGTTATGGAACCAGGAAAAAATCGGATGTTACCGGTGCTATTACTTCTATTAGTGAGCAGGCTATTAAAGATGTTCCCGCTTCCAATCTTGTTTCGGCCATACAAGGCCAGGCCGCAGGCGTCGACATTCAAAGAAGTGGCGCTAACAGCAAACCAGGTGCGTCGCCAAATATTTTGATTAGGGGGTCAAGGTCATTAACTGCTTCCAATTCCCCATTGATTGTTGTGGATGGTATTCCATTCAATGGAAATATTAACGAGTTGAGCCAAAATGACGTTTCCTCGGTGGAGATATTGAAAGATGCTTCTTCTACCGCTATTTACGGTTCAAGAGGTGCCAATGGAGTGATGTTGATCACTACCAAAAGGGGAAGATCTGCCAAGCCCATATTTACATACAGTGGTTACGCTGGTCAGACGCGACTTATTCGTGAGTTTCCTGTAATGAATGCAGAAGAATTTACGCTACTAAAAAAGTGGGCAAACATCAATGGAAATCCTGGAAAATATTCAGGTCTTGACGATCCTCAATTTCTTACCAATGGAGTTTTTGCACCGGAAGAAGTTGAAGGACTAAAAATAGGACGCAATACTGACTGGCAAAGCTATATTTATAAAACAGGGATCATGACCGATCACCAGTTGGGGATAAGTGGAGGCACAGATATAACTCAGTACGCAGTTTCCGCGGGGTATTTTAATCAAAGCGGAATTTACCAGGGTCAGAAATTTGAACGTTTCACTGTTAAGTTAAGTTTTGATCAGCAACTAGGAAAAAGATTTAAAGTTGGATTAAACAGTTTAAATAGTTACAGTATCAGAAGTGGAGAAAGTGCTAACCCTATGGCGCAGGCTTTAAGGGCCAGTCCGTTGGTATCACCATTTGATAGCACCGGTGCAATTTTAAATGATTTTGTTCCAGGTAGTGCCAGCCAGGTATGGAACCCTTTGGCCGATCTGATTCCCGGTGCTGTGGAGGAGGATCGGAAGAGACTTGGAACATTCACTACTTTATTTGTTGAGGTGAACCTGTACAAAGGGCTAAAGTATAAATTTAATTCAGGCATAGAGATCAGGAATGACAGCTATAATAATTATTATTCGGGCAAAACAAGTTTCAGAGTAAACCAGGGTGGGTCAGCAGCTTCCAACCGCAACTCTAATAATACAAATTATACCATCGAAAATCTGTTGACTTACGATAAAACATTTTGGCAAAAACACAAATTGAATTTCACCGGTCTTTATAGTATACAGGAATCAAAAACGATATCAAACCAGTTTGATTATAATATTAACTCTGACTACCTGGCTTTTTATAATCCTGTTTATGGTTCCAATATAAAACCGCAGGGAAGTTATTCTAAATGGGATATCATTTCTTACATGGGTCGTCTCAATTATAGTTTTGATGACCGTTACCTGCTAACATTGACAATGCGCTCTGATGGCTCTTCACGCTTGGCCCCGGGCAATAAATGGCATACTTTTCCATCCGCTGCGGCTGCCTGGAATATTTCCAGGGAATCTTTTTTCAGCAATGTTCATGTGGTCAATAACTTAAAATTAAGAGCCAGCTATGGAACAGTAGGAAATACGGCTATTAGTCCTTATCAAACTCTTGGCGCCCTTTCTCCAATTGTTTACAATTTTGGGTCTTCTTATACAACAGGCGCCTATTTTTCCAATGCCTCCAATGATTCTCTGACATGGGAAAATACATCTACAACAAACATTGGGGTGGACTTTGGATTATTTAAAAACCGGATTTCGGGGTCTATAGAAGTGTATAAGCAAAATACAAGTTCTTTATTGCTGTCCCAAACTTTGCCTATCACATCGGGTATACCTAATGCAATTGTAAGAAACATTGGTAAAACAGAAAACAAGGGTCTTGAAATTTTTATCAGCACCGTCAATATCCAGGGAAGAACCAAAAATGATTTTACATGGACCAGCGATATTAATTTTTTTCTTAACCGGGGAGAAATTACACAATTGGCAAATGGAGCTTCAAGAGATGTCGCAAACAGCTGGTTTGTTGGGGAGCCCATTGATGTTTATTATGACTTCAAACGAAATGGCATCTGGCAAAACACTCCAGAAGATAGTGCTGAAGCAAAACGTTTAGGGTTAACGGTCACAGGCAATGGCTCGGTGATTGGAACAATAAGGGTTGCAGATGTCAGTGGTCCTAACGGTAAACCCGATGGCAAGATTGATCAAACTTACGACCGTATCATCGTAGGTACCGCCGAGCCTAAATGGGAAGGAGGAACAACGCAAAGATTTAGTTATAGAGGTTTCGACTTTACTGTTGTTGCTTTTGCGAGATGGGGATATACTTTGAACAGCAGTTTATATGGAGGGAATTTTGTAAATACCTACCAGGGCATTTATAATAACTTAAAAACCGATTTTTGGACGCCAACCAATCATCAGAATGAAAACCCCAAACCCAATTCTAACAACACAAATCCCATAAATCGTTCAGTGTTGAGTTATTTCGATGGCAGTTTTATTAAGATAAGAACCTTGAGCCTGGGCTACACTCTTTCTCCATCTATCATAAAAAAAGTGGGAGGTAGATCTCTCAGGGTTTATGCCATTGCTAACGATCCGTTTATTCTTTTTTCACCTTATCGCAAAATTGGCGGTATAGATCCTGAAGGAGCGGGTACAGTGGGCATTGATACCCCTCCCGTCTGGTCTTTGATTTTTGGACTTAACCTGTCATTCTAATTAAGAATTTAAAAGTTATTATATGAAAAGGATAAATGTTTTATTTACATTATTTCTCTTCGCAACTATTCTAAGTTGCAATAAAAAGCTCATTGAAGAACCAAGATCAACGCTGGTGCCTGAAGCGCTAAATACGGCTCAGGGTGTGCAGATGGCCCTGGATGCTGCGTATGCAGGCGCCCGCCTTTTCTGGGGGAACCAGGATTTTTTTACCGTTACTGTTATCGGAACAGATGAATATCAACGGGGTGTTGACGGCAATAATGATATCAATGTGTACAACAGCAGTTATACTCCCGCTCATGGTACTGTAAATGCTAACTGGAGGAATGCCTATACATTTATTAATACGGCCAATGCTGTAATTGACAATGCGCCAACCGTAAATCTACCGCAGGCCACCATGAACCGCATGATCGGCGAGGCCAAATTTCTGAGAGCGAATTTCTATTATATACTCGTGCAGTTTTTTGGCGATGTTACCCTCAATAAAAATTTTCAATCGGCTGCCACCACATCTGCCACCCGTGCGCCGATTGCGGAGGTCTATAATTTTATTATTCAGGATTTAAAAGATGCTATCACAAGTCTTCCTGCAGGACCTAAAAGCAGTGGTATGTTGCCGGGAAAGATTTCTGCAGCAGCAGCAAAACATGTATTAGCCAAGGTTTACCTGGCAAGAGCAGGATCTTCAGCAAAACAGCCAAACGATTACCAAGATGCTTACAACGCTGCAATGGATATTATCGATAACAAAGGAGCACTACAACTGTCTTTGTTGCCCGATTTTGCAAAAGTATTTGCAGAAGGTAATGAAGAAAATAGTGAAGTGATCTGGACCGTTCAACATACATCAAGTATTGCCTATAATGGTCCCAATAACAGCGGTGTTTCAAATTTTAGTGCTGACAATGTTTTAAACCACATGTGGGTAGGCCAATATGAAAAAAGACCAGGTATGGTACGTGATGTATTTTATGGTCGTCCCTATATTCGTTGTACTCCTACTCGATGGTTAACAGATACTGTATTTAAAGAAAGAGTAAATGATTCAAGGTATAGCAAAACTTTTCAAACGGTGTGGTATGCAAACAACACGAATCCGGGTGGTTATCCTGTTTGGCCCAATCCATTACCGGCAGGTGCTCCCCCCGGCGCTGTTTCAGGTCAGCCAAAATTCAAGTTTGGCGATACTGCTATTTATATGCCAGGCGTAGATGCTACAGATGCTAAAATTGCTGCAACGCCTTACTTGCTCGTTCCTCCCCGTAAATATGATAATACTTTATCAGCTACAATGACCAAATATTTCGATACGAAACGTGCCGATTTAAATGCACCTTCTATCCGGCCGGTCATTGTTTACAGGTTAGCCGAGACTTACCTACTAGCTGCAGAAGCCGCCTATTTTTTAGGAAAACTTCCCGAAGCGGTATCATTAATCAATACCGTTCGTGAAAGAGCGGCTTCATCACCTGGCAGTATTCCGGCAATGGATATTACTACAGCTAATCTTTCTCTTGATTTCATTTTAGATGAGCGTTCGAGAGAGCTAACGGGTGAAAATATGAGATGGCTGGATCTTGTAAGGACAAATAAACTTTTAGAAAGGGTAAGATTACATAATAAGGAAGCATCTCCAAATATTCAATCAAAACATATACTGCGTCCGATTCCACAGTCACAAATAGATGCAGTAACGACCGGAACTCCTTACCCGCAAAACCCCGGATGGTAAATGGTTAGATGGTTTTTTTCATACAGCAAGCAGGCAGTTTTCGTAGTATCTAAGCAAAAAGGATCGGTAATATTTTTATTACCGGTCCTGCTTTTATTAATAACTTGTTTATTTTCAATTGCACAATTACCGGCAGATAGCATTGCTAAATCAAAATCGCAACGACCAGCCGCAAGTGCACCGGTACCGGATATATTGCCGGGGAAAGGGTTAGCGCAGCATGATTTTTTATACTCAGGCGAATGGGATACAAGAAAAGATACACAAACTATATTTCGTGTGATCGGTGGTAAAGTTGTTTGGACATGGTCAATTCCTATTAAAGATCATAATGGACAATTGAGTGAATTCAGTGATATACATCAATTATCTAATGGGAATGTTTTGTATGCATGTAAAACGGGTGCAGCAGAGGTGACACCAGGCAGAAAAATTGTTTGGAGCTATGAATGTCCTGCAGGAACAGAATGTCATTCGGCACAACCAATAGGATTAGATAAAGTTTTCTTATGTCAAAATGGAACACCTGCTAAAGTTTTTTTGATAAACAAAAAGACCGATAAAATAGAAATGGAAAATGTGGTACAGACTGCAAGACCTGATGATCCCAAGAGTGTGCATGGTCAATTCCGTAATATCCGAATGACAAATGCGGGTACTTATTTATTGGCTCATTTGAATATGGGTAAAGTGATCGAATATGATAAAGACTGGAATATTATATGGTCGGTGGATGCTCCTTCAGCATGGTTAGCAATACGTTTGAAAAATGGCAATACGCTTATCAGCGGTAACCAACATGGATATGTTCGTGAAGTAAATTCAAAAGGGGAGATCGTATGGGAAATAAACAAAGATGATCTTCCCGGATTCCCGCTGTACACAGTACAAGGTTTGAATCGTCTTGCCAATGGGAATACAGTTATAAGCAATTGGGGTGGTTCATTACGAAAAGAGGATTGGGATAAAGTAGTGCAGGTGATCGAAGCTACTCCCGGTAAAAAAATTGTATGGGCTTTGCATCAATGGAATGATCCTGATCTTGGTCCATCTTCCAACATCCAGTTACTGGATGAAAAAGGTAAAGCAGAAAAAGGCGAATTGCAACGATAGGGATATACAAAATTTTTTTCTTTTCATATGTATTAGTAAGTAGAGTACATCACGAAAGTGGTGTACTTTTTTATGATCTTACTTAACTTCTTTACCGATTACCCGTGTAAGCGGTAGTTTTTACCTTTATTTCCAAAATTTGTTTAGATTATGAAACTCTCTTACGCCATTAATGTCGACAGTTGGATTTATATAGTTAATTAAGTCAGGGATTGATTTTATTTGCTTTGCATCTTCTTCTGGCAGAACATTTTTGATTTCATTTAATTCTTCCTCTGTTGTTACCCAGTCGGTGATGAACCTAATTGGCGCTATTTTGTCAAATGAATTCAGCATAATAATTCCATCGCAAAAGTTCTTGAATTTTATTCCACCCCATGTGTCAAAAGCATAAAAGCTATTATAGTCTTTCAAATTGTCGAACACAGGGTCATCACTGTTTACTGCAAATGGCCTTTTTAATGTATCATACAGTTGGTTAAATACAGCGTCAAAAGGGTAAACGAATTTATAATTATGGTTATGGGTTAATTCCTTATATATAAACCACCTTGGAGGGAATGGAGGCAAAAGACAAATCTGAAATATTTTGTCGGGATACTTTTCAAAGAGTATTTGACCTGCCCGCCCTTTATCTTTTATAAAAAAAAGCTTGGGAGTTTTAAATTTTGTCAACGAATGATGTAAGCCACAATAAATGAGTATTTTTTTGTTTTGCTGAATAACTTCTTTTTCAACAATTCCTGGTAAAGTATTGTCAAAATTCCCCTTTTTTATTTCTTCCAAACTGATATTTCTATCAGGAGATTTTAGGAGTTTTGGGTTATAGGGCCTGTTAAGTTGCAGAAATCTAATCTTTTCGTCATCCTGTGTAATTGTTTTATTTATTTGCCAAATCGTTTTGAAAATGTTTAGATATTCTTCATAACACCAATAATACAGCGAGTTTCTCATTATGGCAATCGCCTTTTTTCTGTCAAATTCTGAAGCTGTTACAACGCTGTCAGCATTTTTTTGATATTCAGCTGCACCAAATTCCCACCCAATGATTTTTATTTTCTTAGTTTGATATAAATAGGGGATTAGGTTACTGAAAAATTCCAAATCCTGTTTCCTTTTATGCAGTTCACCTAAAAAAACAACGGAATGGTTGTTGAATTTATCAGCAACATATTTGAAAGGGTCTGAACTTTCTTTGTCAATATCCTGTAAGTAAGTCTTTATTTCAGTGGAAGAGAGAATCTTTCTTTTATGAAAGAGATTTAAGTTAAAGACTATATATAATAGCAGCAGTCCGATAATAGTTCCTGCAAATAACAATATTGTCTTTAAAATTTTCTTTAAAATCTTTTTCATTTGCAGTTTTTAATATAAGTCAAGTCTTAAATCTGTAGTAAACTGGCAACTTAAAATTAACGCTAACTTAAATATACGAAAGATTTTAGGCGATGAGTTGGTCTGCAATTTTTGAAATAACTTAATTTCCAAAACCTTAAGAAAAAACAAAAGTTTTTTATTTGCAAAAAACTTACGCAAATACAATTTCGCTTCAAGCTTCAGACTTTTTTGGAGCAGATTGTTTTGGAGACCCTGTAGAAATAAAAAGTTATTGCAATAATACTTTTAGCGTAACAGATTCTTTCACTGCTCCATTTTCAAACACAACATGCTGCATCGCTTTTTTTAAATCACCACCATCAACTACAATGCCTTCACTTGAAGTTCCCTCCACCCGAAGAAAAGTTGCTGCAGTCGTCAGCACTTTTGTTCCGGTAAGCAAAACATCTTTTGAATTTATAAATCGTAATAACTCAGTTCCTGAATTTCCTTTTGCACTCAATCCATTGATCGTTGCATCTTCTACATTATCAAAAATAATCGCCGGTCTTGCATCAGGTTCATCATATTCAAAACGGATATTTTGTAAGGTCAATCCTTTTACATTGCGGGCATACATGCCATAAGCCGGAGGACCACCGGGTGCAGGCTCCCACACACCAAAATATTCTGCTGCTACATTTGGCACAACCTTAGCAGCCTGTGCAGCAGTGCCGCCACCGGCATATTTTACATGGACATCAGTAAAACTTATATTTTCCAGAAAATATTCTCCCATTGCATTTAAAGTAATGCATGAATTTTTTTCTCCTTCTCTTACGGTTACCCCAAAATGAATATCGGGATGATCAACGGGTTTGGCAACTACTGTAGCACGAATAGCATTGAAAACAATATTCCGGATAAAAGGCTTTGTTGTATTCTGAGTATCATTGTTTGAATTATTTGATGGGCCGCTAAAGCCAATTCCTATTGGACCCGTAACATTCCGCATGATAATATTGGAGAAAGTAAAATTCTCAATGCTTGCCCTTCCTGCGCTGATCTTAATAGGACAGCCATATGTATCATAGATCAGGCAATTGGTCACTGCAATATCTTGTGATTCACCACCACCAAAACGAAAAATGGACCAGCGCGTACTGAAGCTGCAATTAGTTATAGTAACAAACTTATTACTGCCAAACAAAGCACAGGCATCATCCTGGCATTGCACATCGCAATTCATGATGTGTACATACTCACAATCATTGAAATGAAAACCATCATTGTTCCTGTTCACACGATTATAAATTCTTATTCCATCAATATGAACCTGTTTGCATTTTAAAATACGGACACAATGATAAGCGCTGGCTGTAAAAAAACTGTTTAACAAAAATAAATTGGTACACTGGTAAAAAATAAAAAGATGGGGACGATCAAAATTACCTCCCACACCATTTTGCCCGGGACCTGTATTATCTCCCTTCCCATTATAAAAAGCAAGACCATTTCCATCCACTGTTCCTTTTCCTTCCACAGAAATATTCTGTGCATTCACTGCGTAGAGAAAAACAATATTACCATTGCCGGGAGGAACTCCTTTGCCTGCAGTATAGTCTTCACGTTTGGGACTTCCCAATAATTTTCCTGCCGCGGCTATATGCAATGTAACATTAGATTTTAGTTCTAATGTTCCCGAAAGAAAGTCACCT
>DASYQG010000062.1:0-2828 GCA_036005825.1 Chitinophagaceae bacterium
TATTTGATACGGTCTAAAGGTAAGTGTAAACAAGAAAATTAGCGGGGCTTTGTTCCCACAATCAAACTATATTGCCATAAACGTTTTTTCATTCCATAATACTGGTGTTTGCAGGCAGCAATATTTTTTCTTTGCATGTCAGTGGAGTGATCGGAAAATGTAATCATTTTCCAGATCAAATTTAGATTTGCCAGAAAGTAAAATTTATATAAACGACGGGATGAATGTCCTGCAAATTTTGAGATGTCCGTAGAAAAAATATTTTTAAATCCTGTCTCACACATAAACCCCTCAAACCTATCTAGTGTTTCGAGATAATTTACCTGCCAGCCATCAAGCCAATTCCTGATCGTTGACCGATCATTGTTTTTAAAATCGGTTACGAATCCGTCGGCAACAACTAACCTGCCGCCAGGTTTTAACAATCGATATGCCTCTTTAATGAATTGCTCTTTATCGTCAGCATAGCAAATGCTTTCACATCCCCAAACAATATCAAAACTCTCATCCGGAAAATTGGTGGCACAATAGTTCATTACTTTAAATTCAACCTTATCCTCCACCTTTTTTTCGATTGCCAGTTTTTTTGCCTGGTTGACCTGTCTTTCACTTAAACTAATTCCGGTAATGTCACATCCAATATTTTCTGCTAAATAAATACTGCTGCCTCCTATCCCGCAGCCTGCATCCAACACTTTATCTGAAGATCTGATAGCCGCTGCTTCCATCATCACTTCATTCATCCGGAGCAATGATTGCGGAAAGTTTTTTACTTTATCATCCCAATAACCATAATGAATGGCAAGACTGTTATCAAGATCCCAACTGTCTTTGTAAGCATTTTCTGATTCTGCGTAGTAATCAACAATGTTTTTATGGTAGTTCGTTAATTGCATTTTCTAAAATAATTTTTCTTTCTTTTTTTAATAACATGACAATATGAATGATCAATGAGGCTGCGATCAATGTAAGACCGGCAAAGAATGATCGATCAAAATCCCTGTTTTCCCCAAATATAATGATAGCGAGAAATATCCCATAGACAGGCTCAAGATTAAATGAAAGATTTACTGTGAATGCAGTTAATCTTTTTAGCGCATAAGTAGAAAATTGAAACGCCAGGACAGAGCAAAACCATGCAAGCAGCAGCAACCACATCCAGTCCTTGAGATTTGGAAAGATATAATCGGTTGGAAATTGATTCATGTAAAAGGGCATTAACGCTGATAAAGTGATCAATCCGCCACTGAGTTGGTAAGTAAGCACTGTTTGCGGATTGATGCGCTGTACAAACTCACGGATATAGATCATGACAAACGCCATAAGCACGGCGCAAGTGATGCCGAGTATAATTCCTGTTTTATACTTTGGATTAAAATGAAAGATGAGGTAAATACCGGCGATCACCATTAAGCCAAGAAACACTTCGACCCATTTTATCCTGACTCGTAATAGTATTGGCTCTATTAGTGCAGTAAAAAAACCAACCGCAGAAAAACAAACCAATGCCACCGATACATTGGCATATTTAATAGAGCCATAAAACGTGAGCCAATGAATGGCGGCTAAAAAACCTATGCCTGTAAGTTTCAGCATATCTTTTACTGAAATGCGTTGTAGCTTTCCCATTAACGAAAACACAATCCACATCGTAACAGATGTAATAAACAGCCGCCACCAAACCAATAAGCCTTCGTTCAGATCAATAAGCCTCCCCAATGGCCCGGTAAAGCCAGCCAAAAAAACGGAAATATGTAAATAGAGAAAGGCTTTTTTCATTTGGGGTGCAAACTAAGGAAGTTGGAGGAAAATTCTATATTGGCTCATTTGCGAAGGATTAAAATGGGTAACTGATAAACCAAAATCAGATTATAAAAAAGCAAGGGCCACCAGTTCAGCGATTGATTAAATGAAGATCTTTTAAGTCATTAATTATTTGATTCCGCTGTTGAACTATTGTTTTTACCTTCGGCATACCTTAATGAAATGATCCGATGAGAAAACAACAAGATCCATATTCTTTGGTAACTGTTCTGCAATGTTCAAATTGTAATAAGTCCTACTCTGTTTCAGAGGTTATCAATGTCTCTCCCTGCTGCAATCAACCCTTGCTTGTTGAATACGATCTTCCAAAAATTTTTTCGAAAGAAAATCTTGCCGGAAGAGAAAATGATCTCTGGCGTTATTTCGAAATGTTGCCAGTAAAAGACCCAGACAATATTGTTTCCCTTGGTGAGGGATTTACTCCTATTCTTTTGGCAAAAAAACTTTCAGATAAATATGGTTATTCATCCTTGCTTATAAAGGATGAATCACATAATCCCACCGGTTCATTTAAAGCAAGAGGAATAAGTGTTGCTGTTTCCAAAGCAAAAGAGTTAGGTATTAAAAAGATCATTATCCCTACCGCCGGCAATGCAGGCGGCGCTTTAGCCGCTTATTGCGCCAAAGCAGGTATGGAATGTATCGTTATCATGCCTGCGCATACACCCGATATTTTTAAAAATGAATGTGAATTGTATGGCGCAAAGCTGATCACGGTGAAAGGGTTGATCAACGATTGTGCAAAGAAGGCAAACGAGATCAACGAAAAAAATGAGTATTTCAATATCTCTACTTTAAAAGAACCTTATCGTTTGGAAGGAAAAAAGACAATGGGCTATGAAATTGCCGAACAGCTAAATTGGCAACTGCCCGATGTGATCGTTTATCCTGCAGGCGGGGGAACTGGTTTGATTGGCATCTGGAAAGCATTTGATGAAATGCTGAAGATGGACTGGATCAAAAAACCATTGCCAAAAATGATCGCAGTTCAGTCCGAGAATTGT
>DASYQG010000063.1:0-3677 GCA_036005825.1 Chitinophagaceae bacterium
GTTTTAATTTTTCACCGATTAATTTTCCCAGGGAGCTTTACCTTCTACAGTAATTCCCATGCTGCGTGCTGTACCAGCTACCATTTTCATGGCGCTTTCAACTGTAAAGCAGTTCAGGTCAGGCATTTTATCTTTTGCGATTGCCTCAACTTGTGACCAGTTCACCTTACCAACCTTCACACGGTTAGATTCTTTTGAACCACTTTGCAATTTTGCAGCCTCGAGCAATTGAATAGATGCAGGAGGGGTCTTGATAATAAAATCAAAACTTTTGTCAGTATAAACTGTAATTAATACGGGAAGCACTTTGCCCATTCTATCTTGTGTGCGGGCATTGAACTGCTTGCAGAATTCCATGATATTGATACCCTTGGAACCTAAAGCTGGACCGATCGGAGGTGCAGGATTGGCCTGGCCACCCTTGCACTGGAGCTTAACAAAGCCAGAGACTTCTTTTGCCATTTCTTTTTTGATTTATTGGTAATAGCGACCGTTCATTTTATCAACTACTTGGTCTCCCAAATTCCTCATCCCGATTTTATCGGGACGCTTAAAGAACTAATTGGGTCGGCAAAGATAGGGTCAATGAGGTAATTTTTTAAAGCTTTTAGAAAAAATATTTTAATCGCTAATGTTCAAACTTTTGAGGTTCAATTTAAATTTTTTGAAATTAGTTTTTGTGAATAAAAATAATAACGGTGGAAAAAAAGTGGCGGAGGAAAATATTTATTAATCTCAACCTCTTTGTGATTGACTTATCTTCGCTGCCCAAACAGTTCTTAAAAGATGATCAGCAGAAGAAATATCCGGGTAAAAGTGATGCAGACGCTGTACAACCTATCTACCCTTGAATCCGATATAAAACCAGGAGAACCTCAAAAGATCCTCCAAAATCATTTTGACCAAACCCGCCAGCTTTTCGTTCACCTCACTTATTTTTTAACTGAAGTATGTCGTTACGCAGAGACCGATTCTCATCAGCGTGCAGGCAAACATCTTCCTTCGTTTGAAGATCTTCATGTTAATACTAAATTATCAGGTAATAAAATCTTGTGGAGGGTATTGGAAGACTCATCATTTAAAGAGGCACTGGCGAAAACGAAACCTCAACTAATCATCAACAAAGACCTGGTTCGGAGAACTTATTTGCATCTTGCTGAAACTCCAGAATATAAATCCTATATCAATAAGCAAGGGAGGGATAGCAAAGAAGAAAAAGAAATACTTGAATTCGTATTGGATAAATTAATGCTGGCAGATGAAAATTTTACTTCTTATATAGAAGATCATTTTTCTAACTGGGATGATGATGGCGAAATGGTGATCCAATTGCTGGTAAATCTTTTGCAAAAACCGGGCAGCGCCGATTTTAAAGAAATGATCAGCGGTGAGAAGAAAGATTTTGCGATCAATCTTTTAAAAACGGTACATGAAAAAAGCGAACATTTGCAAACGCTTATCATTCCAAAATTAAAAAACTGGGACCCCGAGCGAATAGCATTGCTTGATATGATACTGATGAAAATGGGTGTGGCTGAATTTCTTTACTTTGAGACCATACCTCCAAAAGTTACTATCAATGAATATATAGACCTGGCCAAAGAGTATAGTACCCCGCAAAGCGGACAGTTTGTAAATGGCATTCTTGATAATATTCATAAAGAACTTGTAGCAGAAGGAAAGATGCAAAAGGTAGATTATAAAAAAGTATAACCGATGGCGTTTCACCAGTATTTAACAACCTAAACTTTTATACTCACAGCTTTCACTTACATTTGCAATCTTCAAATCAATAAAAAAATGAAAAAGATCCTAATTGTATTCGCTGCCGCCATTACAATAGCATCATGTAAAGAGGCAGACAAAAAAACTGACACAACCGCAGCAAATGCTGCTCCCACAACAACTGAAGCAGCAAATACTGCAACTGCGACCAGCACAGCCACTGCAACCCAGCAAAATCAGCCAACTGTAGACCCAGCTTCCCTGACAACTATTCAATGGCTTGATGGAGCAGATAAAGATTTTGGAAAAATGAAAGAAGGAGAAACCCTGAATGTTAGTTTTCGTTTTAAAAACACAGGTACCAAACCTTTGGTCATTTCAAACGTGACTGCCGGATGTGGATGCACAGTACCCGAAACACCAAAAAAACCTTATCAACCAGGCGAAACTGGTGAGATCAAAGCATCATTTAACAGTTCAGGAAAAGTAGGCAGTCAATCAAAACAAGTTAATGTTTTTGCAAACGTCGAACCAGCAATGACTACATTAGTGTTTCGTGTCGAAGTAAAAGCAAAAAGCTGATTTAATTAAAAAATAAAAACTAATGTATATCTATTTGCTACAAGCCGGCTCTAGTTCTCCCGCAGGAGGTCTATTTGGCGGTAATTTCACACTTGTGTTCATGGGAATGATCATTCTTGTTTTTTGGTTATTTTTTATAAGACCACAAACTAAAAAACAAAAAGAACAGAAAAAATTCATTGAAGATCTGCAAAAAGGAACTAAAGTGGTAACTATTGCAGGCATCCACGGTACTGTAAATAAAGTAAACGAGGACGGCACCATCAATCTTGAAGTAAGCCCTGGTAGTTATATAAAAATGGAAAAGGCATCGATCAGTATGGAAATGACAGCTGCTTTAAATAAAGTTGCTACCGCTGAAAAAAAATAGAAACACGATTTACAGATTTAAAAAGATTAAGAGGAAATTGGGAAACCGGTTTCCTCTTTTGTTTATATCATTTATAAAACATCTTCTTAACTTTCCTCATAATCCTTGTCTGATGTCAGGCAGGCTTCTCAATCCTATTAATCATGGTTCTACGTGTTGGTCTTACTGGTGGAATTGGCAGTGGCAAGAGCACAGTTGCGCAAATTTTTGAAGTACTCGGGATTCCTGTTTATTACGCCGATATCGCTGCAAAAAAATTAATGAATGAAAATGCAGAATTAAGATCGGCTATCGCAAATATTTTTGGTAAAGGGGCGTATTCAAATAATATTCTTGATCGCAAGTATATTTCTTCAATTGTATTTTCTGATCCTGCTAAACTTAAAGCATTGAATTCATTGGTTCACCCTGCAACAAAAAAAGATGGAGAAGCATGGATGCAACAGCAAACAAGTCCTTATGCAATTCATGAAGCAGCTTTAATTTTTGAAGCAAAAGTTTCTGAACGGCTCGATCAGGTGATCGGTGTTTCTTCACCTTTAGAGCTAAGAATAAAACGAGCAATGGAAAGAGATAAAGTAAATCGTGATGAAATTTTAAAGCGGATGGACCAACAGCTTGATGAAGAATTAAAAATGAGCAGATGTGATTTTGTACTTATAAATGATGAACACCACCTCCTGATCCCGCAGGTGCTCGATCTGCATGAAAAACTAATTGCTTTGTCTAAACAAAAACATGATGGATAATTTCCCGCATTGGGTCGATCATATCGTTGCTTTTGTTTTTTGCATAGCGCTTCCATTGTATGCTGCCCGCCAAAGGATAAAAGGAACATCACTTATTTATTTCAGCAGCGATCAAAAAAAACAAATTTATATATCAGGCAGCTTCTCCCTCTTTATTATGGGAGTTATCATCGTATCAGTTTGGTTGATCTTCAAAAGACCATTGCCGGAACTTGGATTAACACAACCAGGAAATTTTCGATCATGGTGGT
>DASYQG010000064.1:0-13875 GCA_036005825.1 Chitinophagaceae bacterium
GCGATCAATGAAATGATAGAAAGAACTGTTCTTGCTTTTGGCGTAAATCTTTTTTCAAGAAACTCGGGCATTGTGAACACTTTCGAACGCATAAAAAAAGGCGCCATTACCCAACCCAATACCAAAAGACACCAGGCATGCAATTCATAATGTGCCAACGCAACGCCGTCAGTTGCTCCGGATCCTGCTAATCCAACCAAATGTTCGGAACCGATGTTCGATGCAAAGATCGATGCACCGACTACGAACCAGCCGAGATGACGACCAGCGAGAAAATAATCATCGGCAGAAGTTTTTTCTTTCTTCTTTATTGCCCAGTATGAAATGCCAGCAATGATCAGGAAATAGAATAAGATGATAAGCCAATCGAGTGTTGTCAGGACATTCATAGCAGTCGTTTTGGTTTTTTAAAAAATTATATAAACCGATTGATTATATTTTCAAAATATTCCTGCTTACCACTCTTCATAGCAGTTTCACCATTTTCGATAGCATAGGTTCTGAGGTCTTCTAAAGATAACTTTCCTTCTTCAAACTCTTTTCCTTTGCCGCTATCGAATGTAGCATATCTTTCTTTTCTAAGTTTTTTAAAATCAGATTTATTTAAAATATTGTCGGCATTTATTAATGCTCTTGCAAATGAATCCATGCCGCCTATATGTGCATGAAATAGATCCTCAGCATCCGTTGAATTGCGACGGATCTTTGCGTCGAAATTTATTCCACCACCTTTAAAACCGCCGGCCTGCAAAATTACAAGCATAGCTTCTGTTAATTCATTAATGTCATTGGGGAATTGATCAGTATCCCAACCATTTTGATAATCGCCGCGGTTAGCATCAATACTTCCGAGCAGGCCTGCATCAGCTGCCACTTGTAATTCATGAGTAAAAGTATGACCAGCTAATGTTGCATGATTTACTTCAACATTTAATTTAAAATCATTCAGCAGATCATATTGACGCAGAAAACCAATCACGGTTTCACAATCGTAATCGTATTGGTGTTTGCTTGGCTCGCACGGTTTTGGTTCAATAAAAAAAGTCCCTTTAAAACCATTTTTTCTTGCATAGTCTTTTGCTGAATGCAAGAATTTTGCAAGATGCTCCTTCTCTCTTTTCATGTTTGTATTCAGCAAACTCATGTAACCTTCTCTGCCACCCCAGAAAACATAATTCTCACCTCCTAATTCTATTGTTGCATCAAGAGCTGCTTTTACTTGTGCGGCCGCATGAGATAGTACATGAAAGTCAGGATTGGTAGCAGCGCCATTCATATATCTCCTATTAGAAAATAAATTTGCCGTACCCCACAAAAGTTTCACACCGGTTTCAGTTTGTTTCTCACTTAAATATTTGGTAATTGCTTTTAATCTTCTGTCATTTTCATTTACATCAGTAGTGTAATCAATTACATCCAGATCATGAAAACAATAATAAGGCAAACCAAGTTTTGTTATAAATTCAAATGCGGCATCGGCTTTATCTTTTGCTCTTTCAATTGCATCGGCATTTTCATTCCAGGAAAATAAATGAGTAGGCTCACCAAATGGATCTGCTCCACTGCCATTAAAGCTGTGCCAGTATGCACAGGCAAACCTCAAATGATCTTTCATTGATTTACCTGCTACAATTTTACTTTCATCATACCAGCGGAAGGCAAAAGGATTGTCTGATTCAATTCCTTCAAATTTTATTTTACCAACACTCTTAAAGTATTTTTTGGTTTCAACTATTGTAGTCATAATTATTTTCGGTTTTAATAAAAGTTTAAAATTATTTTAGACCCTGCACCAAACCACTGAATGCCGGTTTTTTTTGATAACTGCCGTTAAACAAAGTTGGAAAATCTACTTTGCCGCTTAAAACTATCCAACTGTCTGCATCGGTAAGATTCCAAACTGTAATGCCGAAACGCTGAGCTGCAGGTATATTCTGAAAATAGGATTGTGCAACGTATTTGTATTTCTCTGCCTGCATATCAAGAGATGTTGATGTTGGAGTGAAACCCGGAGTGTTTGAAGGATTTATCCGCACATCCATTTCCGACACATGTATCAATAACCCGGTTGCTGCCAGTTTCTGAAACGCATTATCAATGCCGGCATTATTTGTATTGATGCTAATGTGCATTTGCAAACCTACGCCATGGATCGGTACGCCGGCTGTTTTTAATTCATTGATCAACTTAATAACGGAATCGAGTTTCCTGCTGTCTGATTCAAGATTATAATCATTGATAAAAAGTTTTGCTGCAGGATCTGCGGTATTAGCCCACCGAAAAGCATTTGCGATATAACCTCTTCCAAGATAATCAGCCCAATAAAAGTTATCAACAGTTGCAGGTGAATTGGAACTTGTTCTCAGCTCACCAGTGCCATCAACCACTACTTCATTCGCAACATCCCAACCTGTTACTTTTCCTTTATAATGATCAACCATCGTGGTGATCCAGTTATGTAATGCATTATCTACAAGTACCGGGTCTAATGTTGTTGAAGTTTGAGCTACACTGAGATTGTCAATTAAAAAAGTGCCGGCATTGGGAAAATGAAATTTTATTGAAACAGAATTTTCTGTTGGTGTAAAATTAAAAGTGTATGGAGCCCATGTTGTTGTTAATGGCTGATCTTGCTGGGTATAATACGAAGTTCCCTGCGCCACGGCTCTTAATGATAGCGAATTCGATGCAGCCTTTGCCCAAAACTTTAATTTGTAGGATGTACCATTTATAACACTAAAATTATCTGAAACAATTTGAATGCTATAAGCGTTAGGACCGGGTGTAGTTACAATAATTTTTGCAGCTTGTGTTCCGGATTGCGCATCAGTTGTTTCAAGTGTGATCGAACCAGCTGTTGGTGGTGTTGATGAAACTTGTGTGAACCAATTGGTAAATCCACTTTCAAATCCTGGATTTAAAACAAGATTAGATCCGGTTGTACCAGCTAATGAGCGTAGATAATTACCATTGTTATTTTGATGCCATACTAAAGTATGACCATAAACAGAGAGACTATTTGAGATTGCTAATGTATTTACAAGCTCATCGGTTTTTGCAAAATCGAATGAGCCGTCATTTTTTACATTAGCGCCATGCTTCATTTGATATTCAGGTGTTATTCTATCAAATTGAGCTTTTACTAAACCAGAATAACTTGTATTGTTCTTTAATAGGTCATAACTCACACCTACACCAATCGTGTAAGTCGCGGCATCTTTTAAAGTTGATTCGGGAACTACCGGCGGAGCTGGTTGCGTAGGATAATCGTCTTTGCTGCAAGAAATTAATCCAACCGTTAAAAATGATATGAAAAAAAGTACGCTGTTCCTCATGGTATCACTCATTTATTTTGATAGGTCGTTCATTTTACCAGGCATGGTTATCATGCATTAAATTTTATCTTTAGAAAATTGTTGCACTGATTTTAAAACAGGGATGAAGAATCATCCCTGTTTATCACTAATGCTTGATATGAAAGAAAAATTTATTGATAGCTAGGATTTTGATAGGCAGCTTTTTCATCCGCTGTCATATCCATCCCATCAAGCTGTCCCTGCGGAATAGGCCGGAGATAATGAAATGGCTGAATAGTACGTGTTATCGTTAAAGGTGTGTGATCTCCGGCATTCGGGCCACAAATCTGGTATGTACCAGCAAGCTCGTTCCACTTTTGGGTACGAACGAGATCAAACCAGCGAAGACCTTCTCCAAAAAATTCCCGTGAACGCTCGGCCAGGATGTAATTAATATCGATAGTAGCAGGAGTTGCGGCAATTAGTGCTGCGCCATTGTCTGCAGCCAACGCAGCGTTGTCTTTGTTAGAAAACTTCCATTTACCAGCCCTTGCACGAATCACATTAATAAGGTCTCTGGCAGTTTTACCGGCTACAGTTGTCGCGCCCTTTACGGCTGCTTCTGCTGCTATAAAATACAGTTCAGAGAACTTGGCAATTTTGAAAGGACGGGTAAGAGGAGCATTCGGTTGACCCAGCCCGCCAGCGTTATCGGTACGATATTCTCCGATTTTCCAGAGGCTAGGAAACATAAGCCTACTTATACCGTTGGGTGCAACAACAAAATCAGCCCTACCAGGCATTTGGCCAGCGCCAACTCCATTAGAAGTTTTTCCAGGGAAAGATCCCCCGGTTGGATAAACAAGTCCCACGGCCTGTGATTGATACTCCAGGAAACTTAATATTGGTTGACCCGGAGTAACCGCCATGTCATTGGCATTATAGAGTGTTGCATTAGTGGTTCCTCCTTTAGGCCAGTTGGCCCTGTAAACAGTACTGAAAGTACCATCATAACGGGAATCCAGCGTTTTTTCGTTGAAGGTGTTTGTAAAAACTCCGATAGGGGGAGCCATGCGAACATAAGGACGTCCTAAACCCTGGGCTGCTTCCCTTTGTACAGAACTGACGCCAGCACCGGTTCCATCAGGATTCGGAGCGCTTCTTATATTCGTATAATTCCAGGTAACAAACCAAACGCATGTGTTTCTACCATCATTACCTATTTCACTTTGAAAGCCTTGTATAGGTGAACCGTTATAAAATTCGCTTTGCTCTGTGTGGTCGGCATACAATAGCATTTCCTTGTTGCGATCATTGCCTCCCACATGCACATCATAGAAAGTGTTCTCTAATCCAAAAGGACCAGGGTCGCTAATGGCTTGTGTTGATATATCATAAGCTTTTTGAAAATAATAAGCGGCATCATGACCATCGGGGTCGGTTCTTGGCGATGCAGGATAAGTAGGAATATTGTTTGGATTTTGCAGCCACCATGCGTACGTTAAATATGCTTTCGCCAGATAAAGACGTGCAAGCGTTTTAGTAGCCCCGCCTGTCACCCTGCCTGTAGAAGGTAAATCGTTTATTGCTGTCAGCAAATCGGGGAACACGGCTTTGGTATAAACCTGTGGTACTGTGTTGCGCACAGATTTTCTTGAGGGAGTTGTATTGAATTTCAATTCTCCTGCGCCCAGATCCAGCGGCACTCCGCCAAATGTTTGTACTAACATAAAGTAATCAAAAGCACGGAAAAACCTGGCTTCGGCAATCAGTGCATTCGAGAGTCCAACTGCAGCCGCATTTTCAATAATACCGCTGGCTGTATTTATATTAGAGAAGGCAACTCCCCATAATACGTCGGAGCGACTACTGGCCCCAGTCAGTGTTCCCACACCACTAAGATCCATATCCTTATGGTTACCATCACCGCTTTGACCGTAAGTATATTCATCAGTACCCGTTTCTAAGGCATTATAATAATATGGTTGGCCATATAAAAAGCGCAGATGGGCATACTGGGATGTGATGCCACCGAGAACCCCTTTTTCCGTTTTGAAAAATTCAGGTGTATAAATACTGCGCGGCTCTTCTTCCAGGATTTTCTTACATCCCGGAGCTAACAAAATAAAAAGCACTGATACGATAACAGATTTTATTTGTATATATTTCATATTCGTATATTTTAAAATGTCAAATTAACGCCAAGAATGTAGTTGCGGGTTGAAGGTGTGTTAAATCCTACAGTCAGAATGCGTCTTGGATAACTACCAGCTGCCTGATTTTCATTTCCGAAAGAGTTAGTTTCGGGATCAAGACCAGACTCATCGTGGTATGGCGAGAACATGACAAAAGGGTTTTGAGCAGTAAAGTACATCCTCATTTTAACACCAGAATTTTTTATCAGGCTCCTGCTGAAGTCATATCCCAATGTAATAGTGCGAATCTTCAAGAAGGAGGCATCGAAATAACCCAGTGTGCTGGCATATTTTTGATTATCGTTGCTAATCGGTCCAGCGGGATTGGGATATTTAGCACCGGTGTTGGATGGAGTCCAGTAGTCAACGTCTAAATTATTCCTACGACCGGTCAATAAGTTAAGATAGCCATTTGCACCATGAATAGTACTGACGAGAATACCGCCACTTCTATAAAGCCCCACAAGTCCTAAATCAAATCCTTTATATGATACTCGAGTGTTAAAGCCCCCCTGGAAATCAGGATCCACATCCATAATTTGTCTGTCAGCAGTCCCGATGGCTCTAGTCGGCGTACCATTAGTGTTAAAAGCACCTGTATATTCCACTCTTATCATTCCGACTCTTCCACCGGGTTCAAGGATACCCATATAGCCGTCAGCACTATCTTTAGTTGTTTCCCAGAGCCCCGTTTTTTTATAATCGAAAATTGCATTTATATTATGCCCTACAAACCACATGTTACCTTCATCCCTTGTTTGACCTGAAGCAAGTGATACTAGCTTATTATTATTGGTATAAATATTAAAACCCGCCTCCCATGTCCAACCATTCTTATTGTCTAGAATTACTCCATTCAAGCTAAGTTCAAATCCCTTGTTTTCAGTTGCGCCAATGTTTGCGGTAAACCCGGTCACACCAGATGTAGGCGGCAGGCCAAGACCAAGAAGAATGTCCTCAGTTTTTGTTATATAATACTCTACGGTACCAGACAAGCGGTTTTTAAGAACAGAGAAATCAACGCCGAAGTTCCAGGTTTTAGAGAACTCCCATCCTAAATCCTCATTCGGTAGTTGGGTCACATAATACCCTGTGGAATAGCTCGAGGGACCAAAGTTATAAGGCCTGGTACTTAATAGTCCAAGTGTAGCATAAGGAGCAATGGCTTGGTTGGAAGTTTCTCCATATCCTGCACGCAGTTTCAGGCTGTTTATAAAGGAGATCCCCTTCATAAACGATTCCTTACCGATATTCCAGCCTACAGATACGGCAGGATAAGTATGCCACTTATGTCCTTCAGCCAGTCTTGACGAAGCATCGGAACGCACAGTAGCAGAAATCATATATCTGTTATCGTATGAGTACATCACACGTCCCATATAAGACATGAGGCCCCATAACTGGTAATCCTGGTTGGCAGGGTTTACAGTTATCTGGCCGGCAGCCTGACCAAGGTTATAATATAGAAAAGCATCAGCAGGTATATCCTGGGCCGACATGTTAGATCTGTTAAATTTACTTTGCTCCGCAGAGTACAAGACTACTGCATTCACAGTGTGTTTCCCCGAAAAAGTATGGTCGTAGCTAAGCAGGTTTTCAAATGTCCAATGATAAGTAAGCCTGTTATCAATAGAAGCAGATGATACAGTATTAGGATTGAGTCCATCGCCAACCCCTTGTCCTGTATAAGCGCCATTATTGGATTGTATATAGTCCAGTCCGAGATTTACTCTATACTTCAATCCCTCGATAAACGGTAATTTTACTTCACCAAAAATGGCATTGTAGGATGCAAAACCACGAGTTTCGTTAATCCATTGATCATTGTCCTGTAATTTTTCCACTACGTCTTTCGTGTAAACATATTGATTGTCTATTGACATACGTATTGCTCTTTTTGTCGTACCGTCAGGGTTAAAAGGTGTGGAAATAGGCGTCATGCTTAATGTATTATATAAGCCAACCTGGTTTCCTTCACTTTCATTAAAGTTGGTATAGGAAGTAAACCCTACACGAAAATATTTTCCAACCTGCTGATCAAGTGAGCCGCGTATTGAATATCGTTTGTATTGCTGCGTAGGGATCACACCTTGATTGTTGTAATAACCCAATCCAAAGCTGTAATTACCAGTTTCGGAACCACCTGAAAGGCTGACGTTATGATCTTGTACTATGCCAGTTTGATAAAATAAATCCTGCCAATCAGTATTAATATCATTAAATTCATCCTGCCCGTTAACGTATTGACCTCTTGCGGCACGTAGCGCCACAAATTCCGGCCCGTCCATCATAGGGTATTTGGCAAAAACGGATTGTGTACCAACATAACCGTTATAACTTATCTGGGGTTTTCTATTCTTAGTTCCTTTATCTGTTGTAATAAGAATAACTCCGTTTGCGCCACGAGAACCATAAATAGCAGTGGCCGAAGCGTCTTTAAGAACCTCAACGCTCTTAATGTCGTTAGGGTTTATGTCGGCTAAGGATCCCATGAAAGGTATTCCATCAAGAACGATCAACGGATTATTATCGGCGCTCAACGATCGTGCACCTCTAATGCGGATCTGCATAGTAGCTCCCGGCCGTGTTGAGGTTTGTGACATTTCTACACCGGCTAACCGCCCTTGTAAGGCTTGAGAAATATTGGGCGCCGGAACTTCACGCATTTTATTACCACTGATCGAAGCGACAGATCCTGTGACGGCTTCTTTTCGTTGTGTACCGTAACCAACCACAATCACTTCACCTAAGCTTTTGTCTAATGAAACTAATGTTACATTAACAGAAGTTCTGTTATCGACTTTTATTTCCTGTGTCACAAAATCAACTGACGAGATAACAAGGGTTGCATTTCCAGGGGCCGACAGTACAAACTCTCCCTGGTCATTGCTTGCAGTACCATTACCAGTACCTTTAATTGTAACTGATGCGTTGGATACGGGAGTACCGTCTTGTTTTAATACTCGTCCTTTTATTGTTATGTTCTGTGCAATACTTGTAACAGAAAAAAAGAGTAACAAAAACAGCATTAAAGCTGTTGGTTTTAATAGCCGCAATTTTGATGGCGGCTTCGAGTTTTTCAAAATGACAGTTTTTTTCATAATATTTATTTTGGCAGTTGAAAACTTTGAATTTTATTTTTAATAATAGTATAAGAAGCATATTCTATCGCATAAGAAAAAAGATCAATTGAGTGATTAATAGAATTTGAAAAATTAACAGGCGATAAAAAATTTTGAATTGCTGTTAGGTATACAGCGTTGTGGAATAACAATTGGATCTTTATCCGAAATTTTTTCATACAGCAGCCAGTCGTAAAATGAAACTTTTAATAGTGATGAAGCAAGCAGAACTGCATCTTCACATAACGAATATAGGATTTTTTTAAAAAATTGCAACCGATTGCAATTTTTTTTTCAAAAAAAGGTACTTTTATTTGTAAACAGGATTTCCACCATGCATAATCAAAAAGAAATAACGATCTATGATATTGCCAAACATCTGGACATTTCAGCCACAACTGTCAGCCGTGGATTGAAAAATCACCCGGCTATTAATAAGAATACAAGAAAAAAAATTGCAGATGCAGCAAAGGAATTAGGTTATCGTTCAAACACTTTTGCGAGTAGTCTCCGCAGTAACCGGACACATACAATTGGTGTTATCGTGCCTCGTCTTAACAGTAATTTCATGTCATCTGTATTAGCAGGTATGGAAGACGCGGCGAGTCGAGAAAATTATAATCTCATTATAACTCAATCGCTTGAAAAAAGAGAAAAAGAAAAAGCGAATGCTCATACTATGTATAATAAAAGAGTCGATGGGTTATTGATCTCTTTGGCTTATGACACGGAAAACATTTCACATTTACAGCCATTCTTTTCAAAAAGGATTCCTGTTGTTTTCTTTGATAGAACTTTCAATCATAGTGAAAGTACAAGCATACTAATTAATAACTTCCAGGCAGCTTATGATATCACAAAACACTTACTGGAACAGGGTTGTAAGCGGATCATGCATCTGGGCGGCAATATGCTGCGGGATGTTTATTCAGAAAGATTAAGGGGATACAAGAAAGCACTCCAGGATCATAAAATCCCGTTTGATGAGAAGCTTATATATATAAGTAATCTTTCCGAGGAGGCAGGGGCCGAAGCTGCAAAGCATATTCTCAAGATGAAGAAAACAGCGAGGCCTGATGCCGTTTTTAGTGCTAATGATACAGCTGCAGTTCATTGTATGATACATCTTAAAGCTGCTGGTATTCATATTCCGGCTGACATTGCTTTTGCTGGTTTTAACAACGATCCGATAAGCAAGATTATTGAGCCAAATTTGACAACAGTAAATTATTCAGGTTATCATGTTGGCGAAGTAGCGGTCATGAATTTGATTAATCACCTTAAAGGTATAAGCGGTATAAAGGCAACTAACACTATTGTTTTACGAGCTGATCTTGTTGTTCGTGAATCATCACTAAAAAACAAATCTTCATAATTATCTTATATTTGATTTTTATTGCGATTTTTATGCAACCGATTGCAACATGAAGCCTAAAAAAGAAGTAACTATTTATGATATTGCCTTAAAGCTGGACCTGTCATCAGCTACTGTTAGCCGAGCTTTAAAAAATCATCCTGCTATCAATAAAAACACAAAAAAGAAGATCCAGGATGCAGCAAAAGAGTTGGGGTACCGTCATAATACATTTGCCAGTAATCTTCGTAAACAAAAAACAAATACCATCGGCGTTATCGTTCATGAGTTGAATAGTAATTTCATTACATCAGTTTTAGCCGGTATTGAAAAAATAACTACTGAAGCCGGTTATGATCTTATCATTGCTCACTCCTCTGAAAGTTTTGAAAAGGAAGCGGCAAATGCACTGAACCTTTTTCATAAAAGAGTTGACGGACTTATTGCATCATTGGCATTTGACACACAAGGTCTCGATCATTATAAACCTTTTAATGATAGATCGATCCCTGTAATATTTTTTGATCGGGTAGAAGAGAATAGTGAAAGCACGAAGGTTATCATTGATAATTATAAATGCGGTTACCAGGCAACAAAACATCTCATTGACCAGGGATGCAAAAGAATTGTGCTTGTTACCGCAAGTTTGAAACGAAATGTATATGCACAACGTCACAAAGGATATATAGACGCCTTATTTGATAATAATATTCCTTTCAATGAAAATTATATATTGATAAAAGATCTTAGTGAACAATGTGGCATTGAAGCAGCATTGGAAATATTAAAAATGAAGCCCCTCCCCGATGGGGCATTTATCACCAATGATTTTTCTGCTGCTGTATGTATGCAAACCTTAAAAGAACATGGGATCAGTATCCCGGAAGATATTGCAGTTGTTGGTTTCAATAATGATGCGATCGGAAAAATTGTAGAACCGCAATTAACAACCATTAATTACCCTGGAATAGATATGGGAGAAATCGCAGCCCGTAATTTGATCAATCATTTAAAAGGAATTTCAAATATTAATCATACCCAAACTATAGTCATTCGGTCTGACCTGGTTATAAGAAAATCATCGCTGAAGAAAAAAGGTCATCACTAACATTGTTTATAGTAATCATGAGGAGGGGTTTGCTTATCATATTAATAATGTTGCCTGCTTTGGTTAAAGCAGAAAATGGGTATGACCTGTGGTTACGGTATAAAAAAATATCAAATAACTCATTGATTGATCAATATAAAAGGCAAATTAATTCTCCTGTTGTTCTTGGATCATCACAAACAATTATAATTATTAAAACCGAATTAGCACAGGCATTTTCAGGATTAATCGGTATTCCTTATAAAATTTTATCGTCACTTGATAAAACAAGCTCATTTATAGCGGGCACAATTTCTTCTTCGACTATTATTTCATCAATCATTACAAAAGAAGAACTAGATAGCATCGGCAATGAAGGATTTATTATTAAAACCCGGCCAGGTAAAACCATCATTACTGCTAATACAGACATTGGGGTGATGTATGGTGTTTTTCATTTCTTACGTTTACTACAAACTCAACAATCTGTCTTAAATCTTAATATCATCTCTTTCCCAAAAATAAAATTGCGTGTCCTAAATCACTGGGACAATCTTAATCGAACAGTTGAAAGAGGTTATGCTGGCTTTTCAATTTGGGATTGGCACAAGCTTCCTGATTTTATTGATAAGAGATATATAGACTATGCAAGAGCAAACGCTTCAATAGGTATTAATAGTACTGTGCTCACCAATGTAAATGCAAATGCTGTCGTTCTTACAAAACCATATTTAGAAAAAGTAAAAGCATTAGCTGATCTATTTCGCCCATACGGAATAAAAGTTTATCTCACTGCAAGGTTCAGTGCGCCGATCGAGATCGGGAAAATAAAAACTGCTGATCCTTTAAATGATACAGTACAATTATGGTGGAAGCAAAAAATAAAAGAAATATATGAATTGATACCAGACTTTGGTGGTTTTCTTGTCAAAGCAAATTCGGAAGGACAACCGGGTCCGCAGGATTATAACCGAACACATGCCGATGGCGCTAACATGCTCGCTGATGCAGTTGCTCCATTCAATGGCATTATAATGTGGCGGGCATTTGTTTATAGTTCTACTTCTAATGACAGATTTAAGCAAGCCTTTGAAGAATTTAGACCACTGGATGGTAAGTTTAGAAAAAACGTTTTACTACAAGTAAAGAATGGACCAATAGATTTTCAACCAAGAGAACCCTTCTCTCCTCTTTTTGGTGTAATGCCGCAAACTCCATTAATGATGGAGTTTCAATTAACACAGGAATATTTAGGACAAGGAACTCATTTGGTTTTTGAAGCGCCACTGTTCAAAGAAGTTTTAAATGCAGATACATATTCAAAAGGAAAAGGTTCAACCGTAGCCAAAGTGATCGATGGTTCATTAAATGATTTTTCATTAAATGGGATTGCGGGAGTAAGTAACATCGGCAATGATATAAACTGGTGCGGTCACCCTTTTGCACAGGCAAACTGGTATGCGTTGGGCAGGTTGTGTTGGGATTATGGTCTATCTTCCGCACAGATCGCAGATGAATGGATCAGGCAGACATTTACCAATGACCCATTATTTGTTGAGCCGGTAAAAAAAATGATGTTGCAATCTCGCGAAATACTGGTTAACTACATGACTCCGCTTGGTTTAACACATATTATGTATAACGGTCATCATTACGGTCCAATGCCATGGGGAAATACTTTGAATCGTCCTGACTGGAATCCTGTTTATTATCATAAAGCAGATTCTATAGGTATTGGTTTTGACAGAACGGCAACTGGAACAAATGCATTGGCTCAGTATGCAGTAGAAGTACAAAACGAATTTAAAGATGTCAATAAATGTCCCGAAGATTATTTGTTATGGTTCCATCATGTATCATGGAAAGATAAAATGAAGTCAGGAAGGACTTTATGGGATGAACTGTGCTACAAATATTATACGGCTGTTGATTCAATGAAAGTAATACAACAGCAATGGAATAAACTGGCGAAATATATCGATGCTGATAGGTTTGATCATATAAAACAACTGTTAGGCATACAGGTGAAGGATGCGATATGGTGGCGTAATGCCTGTGTATTATATTTCCAAACATTCAGTAAAATGCCAATACCTTCCCAATATGAAACGCCGGAACAAACACTAGACTATTATAAGAACATAAGGATTTTGTACGCTCCGGGAAATTGAAATAAAATTTAATCTATGACAACACAGAACAAAAGAGTGGCAATAGTGACGGGTGGTGGTTCAGGACTGGGGTTAGCGATCTCAGAAAAATTTACTCAAGCAGGAATTGAAACGATCATCGTTGGACGAGACCAGGAAAAATTAAAAAAAGCAAAAGAACAATTAGGCGACTTATGTCATGCAATTGTTTGTGACGTAAGCGATCTTTCATCGGTTCCGGGTTTTGTAAGCGATGTTCTAAAAAAGTTTGGACAAATAGATATACTGGTAAACAATGCTGGTATCAATATGAAAAAGGAGATCACTGATGTATCTGATGAAGATTTTCAAAAAGTGATCACAACAAATCTCACGGCCGTGTTTGTATTGAGCCGGGAAGTGATAAGGCATATGCAGAAAAAAAAATCTGGTTGCATTATTAACATTAGTTCGATGGCAGCCCAATATGGTTTGCCAAAAGTGATCGCGTACTCCGCAAGCAAAACAGCTATTGATGGTATAACAAGAGCAATGGCGGTTGAGCTTGGCCCGAAAGGAATTCGTGTGAATGCAATTGCTCCCGGATTTATTTATTCTGCAATGACAGCAAAAGCTTTGGATAGCGACCCTGAAAGAAAAGCAAAAGTTTTTAATCGTACACCACTGGGACA
>DASYQG010000065.1:0-21274 GCA_036005825.1 Chitinophagaceae bacterium
TTCATTTAAACCAATTTTTGATTCAACAGATATAATCTCTATCGGCGACATTGCTGTCAATTGGAAAACAAAAACGATCTGGATCGGTACAGGCGAAGTAAATAGCAGTCGCTCATCGTATGCAGGTATTGGTGTTTATAAGAGCAGCGATGCTGGCAAGACATGGGAATATCTTGGTTTACCCGACTCACAACATATAGGAAAAATTCAATTGCACCCAACCGACAATAATACAGCATGGGTTGCTGTGCTCGGTCATTTATATTCTCCCAATAAAGAAAGAGGCGTTTACAAAACAACTGACGGGGGCAAAACGTGGAAGAAAACTTTATACATTGACGATACAACCGGTGCCGTTGAAATGGATATTAATCCACAAAATCCAAATGAGCTATATGCGGCAATGTGGAATAAAACAAGAAGTGCATGGAATTTTGTGGAAGCAGGAAAAACAAGCGGTATTTATAAAAGCAATGATGCGGGTGATAACTGGAAACTGATTAGTGGTGAGGGCTCTGGTTTTCCCACCGGTGATAAGTTGGGCAGGATCGGGCTTTGTGTTTATCCAAAAAACCCACAGATCGTGTATGCAGTTCTCGACAACCAGAACAATAAGCCTGATACTGCAAAAAGAGATACTGCTGTTTTACGCATCGAAGATTTTAAATCCCTGACAAAAGAACAATTTGCTCAATTGGATAATAAGAAGCTTGATTCTTTTTTAACCCGCAGCAGGATGACACCGCATTATAATGCAGCCATCATCAAAGAAGGAGTGGCAAACGATAAATATAAGCCAACAGTTCTTTATGAATATTTAAATGTCAATACTGGTTTCGAAGCAAATCCAATAGGTTGTGAAATTTATAAAAGTGATAATGGTGGACAAAGCTGGAAAAAGATAAATGAGAAAGAAATAGGAATGTTCTTTACTTATGGATACTATTTTGCCAAAATTTTTGTGTCTCCATACAATGAAAACAAAGTATACATTCTTGGATTGAATCCAATGGAATCTACAGATGGCGGAAAAACATGGAAGAGTATTGATAAAAATAATGTGCATTCTGACCATCACGCTTTGTGGGTAAATCCAAAAAAAGATTCCCATCTTATCAATGGTAACGATGGTGGTGTAAACATTACTTATGATGATGGTGAGGTTTGGTTCAAAGCAAATACACCTGCGGTTGGACAATTCTATAACATTACTACAGACAATGCAAAGCCTTATAATGTTTATGGCGGCTTACAGGATAATGGTGTTTGGTATGTTTCTTCTCAAGCCGGTCGTAATCCATTTGCCGGTTCAGGTCTCGGGCAAACTGTAGGTGGTGAAGTGAATATCGGTGGCGGTGATGGCATGCAGGTGCAAGTGGATACGAGAGATAATGCAACTGCCTATTATGGTTCCCAGTTTGGGAATTATTCAAGATCGAACAGGATAACAAGAGAAGGCGCAAAAAGAATTACTCCGAGGCATGAGCTGGGCGAGTTACCTTACCGTTTTAATTGGCAATCTCCAATATTATTAAGCAGTCATAATCCAGATATAGTTTATTTCGGCAGCAATCATTTTCATCGCAGCATGAACAAAGGCGATACCATGATAACAATGACGCCTGATCTTAGCAATGGAAAAAAAGAAGGCGATGTTCCTTATGGTACACTTACTACTATTTCTGAATCACCAACAAGATTTGGTTTGATATATGTTGGAACCGACGATGGCAATATACATGTTACAAAAGATGGAGGATATACATGGGAGCAATTAAACCAAACAAAGGCAACTACAACGTCAAAAAAAGGAAGCAAACCTCAAACATCAAACACCAAACTTCAAACTCATAATCTTTGGGTAAGCCGTGTTCTTGCATCACAACATAAAGAAGGAAGAGTGTATGCAACATTAAATGGTTATCGGATTGACAATTTTCTTCCTTATGTATATGTTAGTGATGATTATGGAAAAAACTGGATGCAAATTGGAAAAGATCTTCCGAACGAACCGGTGAATGTTATTCGCGAAGATCCAAAGAATGACAGCATACTTTATGTTGGTACTGACGGCGGTCTTTATGTAAGCTTTGACAAAGGAAATAGTTTTATGATGTGGAATAAAGGTTTACCGAAGTCAGTTCCTATTCACGATATAGCTATTCAACAAAGAGAAAATGAAATTGTACTTGGCACTCATGGCCGCAGTCTTTATATAGCTAAACTGGATGAAGTGCAAAAGAAAGCGAAAAAATAAATCTCCTGCATTTGAAAATAAAAACTGTCTCGCCTTAGGCGGGACAGTTTTTTTAATGACATGTTATTGAATTTTGGTCACAGCCACTTCTCTTGTGATGTTTTCTGTTACACCGGCAATGTAAACATCAGTTTTTTTACTGTTAACAGATCTTACTTCGAAACGAAGTCCGCCATCTGTTATTTCCTCTTCAGTATCGATACGATATCTGCGGGAAAGTTTTTTGCCTGATAATTTTTCTGAGAACAGAACCGTACCTGCTTCATCCCTGATGGTGATGAAAAAATAATCTGTCTGCACGTTATTTGTGAGGATCTCAAATACAGGGTTGTTATTTACAAAACCCAGGTACTTGATCTCAACGCCCGGCGGATCGCTTTGTTTATCCATAGCTGATACCGGGTTACTAAATGATGTGCTGATAATTGCCATCAATCCAACAATGATCGCTTTGTTTTTGTTCATTACTTTTTTCATAGTTCTAAAGTTTAATTGTTATAAAAAATGTTTAAATATTTTTTATGGGACAATCGTGTTAATACAGGCAAGAAGGCAAATCGTAACTGGCAAGTAATTATCGAGGCAAGAATCCAGGAAGGAACCGAAGAGTGTTGTTGAATGCGTTCATGATGTAAAAGTATATTCGCTATTCAATGAAAGGAAATCAACTTAGATGTGTTATCAGGATAACCAAGCATGGCTTTATTGATCGAAACCGTTCGGGATAAATAACTTATAAAAAAAAGAATGATGATAGCCAACTCAAAAATTAAACATTTGTTAAGGCTATCATCACCAAAAAATTTCCTACTTAGTTAATAGCAATAATAATTAATAGCATTCTGGGCTTCATAATAAGTGAGCCAGTATTCTTTTACTTCGGCAGTATAGATCACTCCATTTGATCGATTGTAATAATCTCTTGTTCCATAATTGCTGAAGTTCCCATATACTATGGAGCCTTCGTTGGGCTTGTAACCATCGTAAGAACGAAGAATTGAATAGCCATCATTTGTTTCTATAACAAAGTATTGGCAATAAGGATCACTAAGCACTACTTCTCCGCGTTCTTTAGACAGCCAATAGCTTTCATCTATATACTCCCGGTTTTTTACACAGCCTGTAAAAAACAAAACAAGCCCAATAGTGAGAACAGATAACGTAAATATCTTTTTCATTCTTTTTAAATTTATGTTTTACAATCTTTGTTTCATCATCCGTACAACAGATTGCAAACAACAGGCAACAGTTTTACTATAGAATGTTAAATAGTATTCGTTGAAAAAATAGAATGATCAATCGGGGTATGAAAGGATTGTTGACATCCCTTCCTTGACATCTTACATAAAAAAAGCCAGCCAATTATTTTATTAAGGTTTTTCGGAATCGTAAATCTCCCCGAAAAACCAATGTTTGGACAGTAGAGTCAATTTACAATTCATGGAATTTTGGTTTGAGAGGAAAAAACACTTCCGGACTCTTCTTTGCGGTTTTTTGCTGCCTGAAAATATTTTTTTCCTATAAAAATTAACTCGGCTTAAGAATTAAAAAAAAATACAAGGATTTGTTAAAGCATATTCAAGTTTCCTTATCTTGGCCGCTTTTAAAACTAAAAATTAGCTAGCACATGAGAAAGCTTGTACTCCTTGTACCAGGCCTGTTATTTTTATTAACGGGTTTGATTGCACAAAAAACTACCATCAGTGGTAGAGTGACGGATGAGAAAGGAATCACTATTCCTAACGCTTCCATTAAGATTAAGGGCTCTAAGGCCGGCGCTATTGCCGATAATGACGGTAGCTTCACACTTAGTGTGGCTGCTGGCACTAAATTGATCGTTTCTGCCTCTGGTTACAAAGAAAAAGAGGTTGATGCTGCAGATAATTTAGTAGTAGCCCTGGTAGAAGAAAACAAAACCTTAAGTGAGGTGGTTGTTACTGCGCAGGGCATTCGCCGCAGGCCGAAAGAAATCGGCTATTCAGTTGCCAAAGTTTCCAATGCTGAACTTACCGTAGGCCGGGCACCGCAAGTTGCTGCTGGTCTTTCCGGTAAAGTTTCCGGGTTGGTGATCATCAATGCCAATAATTCTGTTGATCCTGCTGTTAAATTCAATCTTCGTGGTTACCGTTCTATGTCTGGTAATAATGATGCATTGATCGTTATTGACGGATTACCTCAACCTCCGGGATCATCTACAATGTTCAATCTTTTGAACCCAAATGATGTTGAAAGCGTTACCGTTTTGAAAGGCGGACAAGCAGCAACTTTATATGGTTCACAAGGTATCAACGGAGCTATAATCATTACAACGAAAAGAGGTCAGAAAGGAAAAATGAGAGTTTCGTTCAGCAGTTCATATAATACTGAGAAGATCAATATTATGGCCGAATTCCAGGATAAATATGGCAGCGGATCGCATTATGCTGCTGGTTTTGGAACTGCCGGGTATAAAACAAACTATTTAGACAGGATGAAAGATAACTGGCGTTCTTACGAGAACCAGCAGTTTGGGGATGCTTATGATGGCTCACTTCGTCCCGTGGGCAGAACTTTAGAAGATGGGAGTGTAAATATGCTTCCTTATGCTGCAATACCAGGGATAAGAGAAGACATATGGAATACAGGATATACTTTAAATAACCAGGTTTCATTTTCTGGCGGTAATGACAATTCAACTTTCTTCTTCTCCGCTGAGAATAATGCAACCGAAGGTATCGTACCTGGTGATAAAGCAAACAGAACAGGTGCCCGTTTTTCTGCTTCGCAGGAATATGGGAAATTAAAAATAGGATTTAGCGCCAACTATGTTCAGGTAAGATATGATCGCACTACTTTCAACTTCTATGATGAAAGCATTAACCAGGCTGCACATATTCCACTTCCTGATCTGAGGGATTGGAAAACTAATAAATTCGCTAACCCAAATGGTTATTATAACGATTATTATTCAAACCCATATTTCAGGCTTGATAATTACCGTACAAAATACCAGGACGCAAACTTCAATGGAACGTTTGAGTTCACCTATAAGATCACACCCTGGTTAAGTCTTTACGACAAGTTTTCCGGGATGAATAATGTCCGTACGAGAAAATCAACTGTAGGTCAGTTCTTCCATAGCACATGGGCAAAAACACAAGCAAAAGTTCCTGCACCCTGGGATCAGAATGATGGATCAGGAATTACAAGAGCACTTACAGATCTTCAGGGAAGTGTTTTAGATGAATCAAACACAGAAAACCTTTTGAACAATGAACTTCAATTACTGGTAAACAAGAGTTTTAATGACTTCAATGTAAAAGGTATCCTTGGCATGAATGGGTATAACCGTAAGACAAAAGATGTAAGTGTAAGTTCAAGTTCAATCGTCGTGCCTAGTATTTACAATGTAAGCAACCGTCGTGGTGAATTGGGCGGTGGTGAAGCAAATACTGAAGAAAGAAAATATGGCTATTATGCAGATGCGCTTGTTGGCTGGAGAGATATGTTGTTTGTTCATGGTACCGTAAGACATGATGCCTCTTCAAGATTTTATAAATCATCAAGGGATTATTCACAATATGCATACACCTATGCCGGTGTTGATGCATCAGCTGTCATCACTGAAATGGTACCTGCTTTAAAAGGTAATGTATTGAACTATATTAAAGTAAGAGCAGGTTATAATAAGAATGGTAATGATAATATCAGGCTTTATGGTCTTGATCCGTCTTTTGGAAACGCTGCTGGTTTCCCTTATGGGAATGTCGTTGGTATTAGTGTGGGAAATATTTTGCCAGACGCTGATCTTCAACCAGAGTTTGTAAGAACACTTGAATTCGGCGGTGAACTTCAATTCTTCAATAACAAGATAAATCTTGATGTTGCTTATTACACTCAGAAAAGTGAAGGGCAAGTGCTCCAGGTTAAGATCCCTGTATCAACCGGATATACTGACCTATTATTAAATGTGGGTCAAACAAAGAACTGGGGTTGGGAAGCTGATCTAAAAGTTCAGTTATTGAAAACATCGAAAGTAACCTGGGATCTGAATCTTCGTGGTTCAATAAATGAGAATAAAGTAATCAAATTGTATCCTGGAGTACAGGAGTTCTTTGTTAGTGGCTATTCTTATGCGGGTACTTTTGTTGTTCAGGACATGGTTTATCCGACCTTGAAAACAACTTCATATGTTCGTGATTCACTCGGCCGTGTTGTTGTAAGCCCAACTACTGGTTATCCTCTTACTACTGGACCATTGAAAAACTTTGGTCGTGTTACTCCTAAATACATGTTAGGTGCAGGTACTACAGTTAGCTATGCAGGATTTACATTGGCAACAAACTGGGAATACAGAGGCGGAAACGTTATGTTCAGTGATCTTGGAAGACAAATGACATTCACTGGTTCAGGTAAATGGACTGAGAACAGGGCTCCTCATATCTTCCCTAATTCTGCTTACCTGGATGCATCTTCAGGAAAATATGTTCAGAATACAAGTGTAAATACAAGGGAAGCGGAATATGGCTTATGGGCTGATGTTTATCGTTTGATATCTGAAAACTTTACAGTTCCTGCATGGTTCATTAAAATGAGAGATATCAATCTTTCTTACCAGTTTTCCAATAACCTGATCTCAAAAACAAAAGTATTCTCTGGAGCAACATTGGCTATCTATGGTCGTAACCTGATAACAATTAAAGACAAGGCCAACCAATTTGCTGATCCTGAATTTAGTTTTACAACTGGTAATGGAATTGGTATTAACAATACAGATCAAACTCCCCCTGTAAGACAATTGGGTATTAATTTGAATCTGAATTTTAAATAAGAAATACAAAAAAATTACAGATATGAAACTTAGAAATTTTTTAATTGTTCCTGCGGGCTTATTACTTATCCTGGTCAGTTGTCAAAAAGACTGGCTGAATGTAAACACCAGCCCCAACTCACTTCCCAGCTCCACTCCCGATTATACTTTTGCGGCAGGTGCAAACCGAATTGCAGCAACATTAGGGCCTAATGAATTAGGTCAATACTGGTCAGGTCAGTGGACACAATCCAGCACATACATTATTAGTAATACAATTTTTGCGTATGCGTATAACAATACAAATTTTGATTACTATAGCGGGTATTACGATATTCTTGAAGATCTTGATTATGCGATCAAGGGTGCAAGCGGAACATTGGCTTACTTTGGCGGTACAGCCCGGGTATTGAAAGCCTATACCTATCAAATGCTGGTGGATCTTTATGGAAATGTTCCGTATACCGATGCATTAAAAGGAACAAGTTCGCTGGCTCCAAAATTTGATGATCAAAAATTCATCTATGAGGATCTGATCAAAGTACTTGATACAGCTATTACAATTTTAAAAGCTAATCCTCTTTCTTCAACTTATTCAGGATCTGATATTGTGTTTGGTTCGGGTGGCGCATCTACCGCTGCTACTAAATGGATACAATTTGCAAACAGTTTAAAGCTGAGAATCTTAATGCGCCAGAGCAGGATGGCGGGTCGTGATGCCTACATCATTAGCGAAATCAATAAAGCTGCTGCAACTACCGAAGGTTTTTTGCCAAACGGACTGGATGTAACTTGTAATCCTGGTTATGTTGCGAGCACTGGTAAATTGAATCCTTTTTATGAGAACTGGGGTTATAATGCAGCTGGTGGTGCACAGGCAATAGCCCGGTACCCACGCCCAACCACATTCTTATTTAACACATTGCTCGCAACAAATGATACTTTCAGAATGAAGCGCATCGCTTATCCTAAAGGTGGGCAAGGGGCTGCTCCTGAAATTATCTCCAACTATGTTGGCGTTCCATTTGGTGCAGCATCTGGTTATTTATCTCAAAACACATCTTATATTGGCCCATCGCAGATCGTAAAAGGAGATTTCGCAAGACCAATGATCCTGATGACAAATGCCGAATCACAATTCTCACTTGCTGAAGCAAAACAACGTTATGGCGCTGCCGTTACATTGTCGGGTACTGCTCAGACTTATTATGAACAGGGTGTAAAAGAGTCTTTCAGACTTACAGGTACGACGACTGCTTATGGCGCAGCAACGGCTACCACATTACTTACAAGCGGATTTGATCTTGCAGACTGGACGGCTTCACCTGATAAATTAAAAGCTATCTGGATGCAAAAATGGATCGCACTTGTAAACTATAGTGGTTTGGAGGCATGGAGTGAATACAGGAAAAACAATTTCCCTGTTACTCCTGCTTCACTTTCTACCGCTGCAAACGCACCACGCCCTTTGAGACTATTCTATCCTCAGGCAGAATTGGCTTCAAACGGAGCAAATGTAACTGCGCAGGGTAATATTGATGTTTTTGCTACAAGGCTTTTCTGGGATGTAGATTAATAAAAGAATAATAGAATTGTTCAATAACAAAAAGCCCCCACAATTAATTCGGGGGCTTTTTTATGCATTCAAATTTTCTTCGCAGATGTGTCTCCTCCGAATAGCAAACTAAGGCAAAACAATTTTTAGTTTATCAAGACGTTAAATAAACTGGACATTTCTACCAATTCAATCATTACTGTTTACTTATCTTAAAAAATCACTTATGAGAAAAATATTCATGAGCTTGTCGGTTATTTTTTTATTGACTGCCTCACTGGTTTCTTGTTCTGATAAGAATTTGGGAGGTCCAAAATCAAAATCTGAATTGCTTACAAGAAGTCCATGGTATCTTGAAAAGTACGAGCAGAAAACTGATAATAACCCATGGGTGAACAACTACGCAAGCATACCAGATTGTGTGAAGGACAACTTCTCTCATTTTCAAATAATAAACACATTGGTTATTGATGAGGGCCAGATGAAATGCAGTCCATCAGATCCTCAAACTACTACTTCACCATGGAAGTTTGCAGACGGTAATACAAAAATTATAATTACATTAAATACCGGAGAGTTGTCGTATACTATTGAACAACTGGATGAGCTGATGCTTTCTTATTCAACAAGCACAGTTAACGGGGGAAATACTTATTATACAAGATATACCTTTCATCGATAAACTAGATCCGCACAGTTACTGTTGAGGTTTCGGCGACGAGTCCCTCTTGAAAACTAATTATTAAAATATTTTAAATCGTTCATGGCAGCTTCTTTCCAAAGCTTCACGATCATCAGGGTGAGCAATATTAATAAGTGCTTTGGCTCTTTGTCTTAAATTTTTGCCAAACAAATAAACAACTCCATACTCAGTAACTACATAATGTACATGAGCACGGGTAGTAACCACACCGGCTCCTGGTTTTAGAGTAGGTACAATTCTTGAAACCCCTTTTGCTGTACGTGAAGGCAATGCGATGATTGGTTTTCCGCCCTCACTTAATGATGACCCGCGAATAAAATCCATCTGCCCTCCTACTCCGGAGTATTGGTAGGTACCGATCGAATCAGCACAGACCTGCCCCGTTATATCAATTTCAATAGCGCTGTTTATGGCTACCATTTTATTATTACGCCGGATAACATGCGGGTCGTTTACATAATCAATATCCAAAAACTGGAAAGCAGGATTATCATTTACATAATCATACAATCGCTTTGTACCAAGTGCAAAAGCGGTTACCACTTTGTTTGGATGGATCTGTTTATATTTATTGTTGATAATATCTTTTTCAAAAAGATCAATGATACCATCTGAGCACATTTCTGTATGCACTCCAAGATCTTTGTGATTGGTGAGTGATTTAAGAACTGCATCCGGTATTGACCCAATTCCCATTTGTATAGTACTTCGATCTTCAATTAATTCAGCAACGTATTGCCCGATCTTAGCGTCAGCAGCAGTTGCTTTTGTACTAAAATCCATTTCATACAATGGCTCATCACAATACACCATGCTATCAAACCGGCTGCTGTGTATCAATCCATCGCCATGTGTTCTCGGTACATTTGGATTTACGGATGCTATAATATGTTTTGCTGTGTTGACAGCGGAACGTGCAATATCAACGGACACCCCCATTGAACAATAGCCATGTTCGTCAGGGGGAGAGACTTGTATCAGTGCCACATCAAGTGGTAAAATATTTTGTTTAAATAACTCTGGTATCTCACTTAAAAATATCGGTACATAATCAGCCAGACCTTCGTTTACCGCTTTGCGAATGCTGGCGGAAACAAATAGAGAATTAAAATGAAAGATCCCTGCGTACTCCGGTTTATCTACATGGAGGTCCCCGTATACGGTAATTGAGACCAATTCAACATTTCTTAACCGATGAGCATGTTTTGTCAATGCTCTTAATAAGCAAGTTGGTGTTTGAGCACTGCCATGTAAATACACACGGTTATTTGATTGAATAACTGAGAGTGCCTCTTCTGGTGTTTTGTAAACGATTGGAATCTTCATACTGATGCAAAACTACAAACCATCACAGCATATGAAATGACATTAGTATTTATATCAATTGATATAAATCATACTACTAAGTGTTAGTAAATTCCAAGGCAAAACAAGTGGAAGTCTTTTATCATTTAGAAGGATTTGCCACAAACCACTCCAAAGCCAGTTCATATCCTTTCAATCCCAAACCAAAAATACTTCCTGTTGACTTTCCCGAAACATGAGAAAGTTTTCGAAAATCTTCCCTTGCATGCACGTTCGAAATATGTACTTCAATAACCGGAGTTTTAATTGCGGCAATTGCGTCGCCAATGGCAACAGAAGTATGTGTATAACCTCCGGGATTAAAAATAATTCCATCATATTCAAAACCGATCACTTGAAGTTCATTGATAAGCTCACCTTCCACATTACTTTGAAAATAATGTAAATGAATATGCGGATACTTATGCTGCAGTTCATTAAAATAAACTTCAAATGGTTTATTGCCATAAATGTCAGTTTCTCTTTTACCGAGAAGATTGAGATTTGGCCCGTTGATAATTGCTATCTTCATTTTACGAATGTAATCAAATTAAAAAACACTCGACCTTTCCCGAAGCACTCTATGGCAGCCAGTATTATGAAAAGGAAGATCCATCAGTAAATTATTAGCTATCCCGGTTATTGGAATTATTTACCTGGTAATAGTAAAAACTGTGGGCAGTGAACGCAATTTTAAAAATAAGGTTGACGCTTTTATGCAATATCCTGACGATGCAAAAAAGAAAGCAAAAGCGAAATTGCTTATCTCCTTTTTTATTCTTGAAGTAATTGTTTTCGGATTGGCAATCTCAAAACTCTGATCAACTCTTCTTTATCATATCGATAAACTGATCGAATAAGTAACGACTATCATGTGGACCCGGAGTGCTTTCAGGATGATACTGAACAGAAAAAGCCAGTTTGCCTTTTATTCTTATCCCTTCGATCGATTTGTCATTCAGGTTGACATGTGTCACTTCAATATGCTCCGCTTTTTTTATTGATTCAGGATCTACACCAAAACCATGGTTCTGTGTTGTGATCTCAGATTTTCCTGTTACTAAATTTTTAACCGGGTGATTTAATCCACGATGACCATGATGAAGCTTATAAGTTTCTACCCCATTTGCCAACGCAAGTAATTGATGTCCCAGGCAAATTCCGAATGTTGGTTTATTTTCTTTCAATATCTCTTTCACATTTTCAATTGCATAATCCATCGCTGCCGGATCACCTGGTCCATTGGAAATAAAATAACCACTCGGCTTAAATTCTTTCAGCTTCGCAGCAGGAGTTTTTGCCGGAAATACTTTTACATAAGCGCCACGTTCAGTCATGCATTCCAAAATATGCTGCTTGCATCCATAATCCATCACGGCAATTCTTATGGGTGAAGATGCGTCTCCTACTTCATACTCTTTTTCGGTGCTAACATAAGACGCTAATTCAAGTCCATTCATTGAAGGAACCTTGGCCAGCATCTTTTTCAATTCTTCCACATCAAGCACTTCAGATGAGATAATGCAATTCATTGCTCCCTGCTGGCGAACATGTGAAACCAATGCACGGGTATCCACCCCTTCAATACAAACGATCTTGTTTTTTTTCAGGTATTCATCCAAATTGCCTTTTGCCTGTTTTCTCGAATAGGTTTCTTCAAGATTTCTCCCGATCAATCCGCGGATCTTTACAGAATCAGATTCAACATCTTCATCTTTTACCCCATAGTTACCGATATGAACAGAGTTCATGATCAATATCTGACCGTAGTAGCTTGGATCTGTAAATACTTCCTGGTAGCCGGTCATTCCTGTATTAAAACAGATCTCACCGGTAGCAGTACCAATTGCTCCAAAAGCAAATCCATGGCAAAGAGTTCCATCTTCCAATAAAAGAATTGCGGCGGCTTGTTGTTTATCTGGCATAGTTAGTAAAAAATAAATTGCGCAAAAATAAAGAAGTCCCGCCATCAGACGGGACTAATTTATTCACGAATCAAAAAAATTATTGTGGGTTACTTTCTTCCGTATTAACAGGTGCAGATTGCGGTTCATACACAAACTCTTCTTCTTTTTTCCTCCTACCTCTAATAAACCGCCAAATGGTTCCGCCAAAAGCTACAATCGCCAGTCCTATGAGTTTTATATTTTTCAGAATAAGAGCAAAAAAACCAGCTTTAGCCAAAATTTTGCCGGCAACCAGTCCACCAATTGTCCACGCTGCAATATTATCTGTCTTAGAATCAAAATCGTCGTACGTATTTCCTTTATTAAATGAAACCATTGACAATACATTATTCAAATCTTTATTTACACTGTCCAATTGGTCCATGCTTGCAATTGCAGACAAGTTCAATATACCTTTACGACCTAGTATCCTAATATCGTAATTCAAAGTGTTTTCATCTTCACCCGAAACCCTGAATTCTTTAGCCCAATAAAGATGTTTTTTCTCTTTATCATAATGCGGTTTTTCGGCCCATCCAACCATCTCCATCGTATTGAGCCCTAATTTTAATCTTTCCTCATTAGATTTTTTCTCGCCTTCTTTCATTTCCTTCATTAAGTCGTCATAGTTTATTTTATCTGCATCTTTATCCTTCACATAGCCGATATCTTCATAATCCAGCAAATAAGCATAAGAGCTAAATCCTGTTGCACTGGTGTTAGGAGGGAATAGCAAACCAAGTGGTTTTGTTCCTTTCAAATTACCCCATACTTCGGTTAAAACATATTCCGCTTCGTCGCTTTCAAGGAACCTGAAACCGTTAGCGACATTTATTGAAGCAATTCCTCCGCCCAACTCAATAACACCTGTTTTGTAATGAAGTGTGCTCTCAACCGAGTCCATGATCTTCAGTTGCTTTTCCAACATTCTTTGCAGCGAGTCTGGCAACTTTTTTTGGGTTGAGTCTCCTGATTCTTTAGCTAAAATAAAAATGTGAGGCAATAAAATAATGATAAAAAGCAGTAGTACTTTTTTCATATAAACGGTTTTGGTTGAAATAAAGATATTAAAACTATGATAATGGAGAAACCCTTCTACTCATTTTTTTGGTCGCTAAACTGTACGTGTAGCCTTGTCCGCCATGCTTTGTTTATACTTCTCCCTTATCACATCCTGTACGTTTACATTATTGATCTTACTTTCAAGCCAGGAAATAATGTCCAGGTAACTGAAGGCTCTTGTCTCAAGAGGATTTCGCTCATATTTTTTTAGCGTCTCTAACAATTTCTCAAATTCCGGTTTCAACGCATGGGCACCTACACGGAATGAACGGCGAAGGAATGCAAATATTTCTTTCTCCACTTTACTGAGATTTTGCATTTTCGCCATATAGCGGTAAACTGATTTGATCAAATATTCAAGCAATTCAAAATTTCCTAATTCATAATGTGCTATTAAATGCAATAGTCTTGAATAACATTGCAAGTCTGTTCGCAGATCAGCTTTTTCATTTATGATCTTGTTCAAGTAATCGATTGCTTTTTCATTGTCACCACTTCCGAAATAGAGACTGGCAATCTTATAATAAAATACAAGGACCCGATGTTTATCAAGAAAGAGTCCGTATTCTTTCAACATCTTTTCAAGGAATGGAACCAGCTTCAAACCTTTTGTAAAATTGCCCTGCAGAAAACAAAGATTTAGCTTAGCAGTATATAAATAAACATAGGTAAGTATCCTGTTGTTTTCATGGTCTGTTATAATTGGATGTTTTGTAAAATCTTCAAACCTTCGGATAGACTCTTTCAATTTTGCATGATTCAACAAATTGAAATGTGCTCCCATCAGGTTGTGCATACCTTTAATATACATGGCTGTTTCAGCAGTAAGCATCATTGGATATTCATCAAAAAGATCAACCCATTTTTGTGTATACCGGTAGTATTGTAAAAAATCCTGGCGGATAAATGCGTACCATGTATAGCTTTGGTACAAATAAAGTTTTTCGTAAAAAGAATCTTTCTTAATTCTCTCGGGTAAATACTTTTCAAAATACTCTTTCAGCTCATCAAAATCTTTTTCATTTCTTGCATGACCATGTTGAATATACCAGCTGTATAATTGCAATGAAAGGTTTGAAAGTTTATTTACTATCGAAAGTTTTTCATTCACTTCTTCACTTTCATTTGTCAATTGATCAGCCCTGTTTCGCATACTTCTGGTGATAAAAAGAGTTTCGATCTTTTTCTCAAAAAATAAAACCTGCTGTAAATACGTGAGTTGGTGATGAGCCTTAGCGATCTCTTTCATCCTATCAAGCAACTTCAGGCTTTGCAGGTAAAGGCCTTTGTTGTATAAAATGCGGGCATGGTCCATTTGCTCATGCAATTGTATATCTATATTATTTTCATCGCGGATAATACGAAGACTTGCAAGTATCTGCTTATATAAATGTGCCTTGATATTAGAAAGCTGTTGCTTCTTGATCGCTTTGTTTTTTTTAAGGAGTGTTGCCTCATCATATTCTTTCATGCCATCAAGTGCATCAAAGAGTTGAATGAACTTTAGATCACCGCCAGGGGTATTTCGCTTTACAAAGAGCTTGAAATTCCTTTTCTCACTCTTCTCGAGGGATTTTATTAATTGAAATAATGTATCGGCCGAACGGTTGGGCATTGTAGTTTTAATTAGCTAAGATCCTTTACAGGCAAAGGTTTCGCCAGATTTTGGCCACCCTGCCCGCTGTAAAATACATTCAATTTTGACTTTACCGGGAAATAAATTAGAAATAATTTCGGACAAACAGGCTGTAAGTTTATTGGTTACCGGCAAGCAACACAAAAATAAGCAGCCTGTTTATTTTATCACCTGATAAACGTTTGTATGCCAAATAACAGGGTTTACATTTTTGATACTACTCTCAGGGACGGCGAACAGGTTCCCGGTTGTAAACTGAATACAAAAGAAAAGATCGAACTAGCGGTTCAACTCGAAGAGTTGGGGGTCGATATAATAGAAGCCGGGTTCCCTATTTCCAGTCCAGGAGATTTTGAAAGTGTAAAGCAAATTGCCGCGATCGTTAAAGATGCACAGGTCTGTGCCCTTAGCCGTGCTGTACAAAAAGATATCGAAGTGGCTGCTGAGGCATTGAAACTTGCAAGAAATCCGCGAATTCATACTGGCATTGGGACTTCCGATCTTCATATCAAAGCAAAATTCAACTCAACAAGGGAAGATATCCTGGAGAGAGCTATTCAATGTGTTAAGTGGGCAAGAAATTTTGTTGACAATGTTGAGTTTTATGCCGAAGATGCCGGCCGTACAGATAATGATTATCTCGCAAAAGTTATTGAAGCTGTGATCAAAGCTGGTGCAACTACAGTAAACATTCCTGACACAACTGGCTATTGCTTACCTCATCAATACGGAGAAAAGATCGCTTACTTAAAAAATAATGTTCCCAATATTGATAAGGCGATCATTTCTTGTCATTGTCATAATGATCTTGGCTTAGCAACTGCAAATTCAATTTCCGGTGTGCTCAATGGTGCAAGACAAATCGAATGTACGATCAATGGTCTTGGTGAAAGAGCTGGTAATACGTCGCTTGAAGAAGTTGTGATGATCCTTAAACAACATTATACACTCGGATATCATACAAACATTAAAACTGAGTTATTGAATCCAATAAGTCAATTAGTAGCCGATACTATGCGTATGCCTGTACAGGCAAATAAGGCGATCGTTGGCAGCAATGCATTTTCACATTCATCGGGTATCCACCAGGATGGTTTTTTGAAAGATGCGCTGTGTTATGAAATTATAAAACCCGAAGAGGTAGGTGCTGAAGGTTCAAAGATTGTATTGACTGCAAGGAGCGGAAGAAGCGCCTTGGCACACAGGTTTAAAAAATTAGGTTATGAGTTTACAAGAAATGATATTGACAAATTGTATGAACAATTTGTGAAAGTAGCTGATTCAAAAAAAGAAGTTGAAGACCATGACCTGCTTACAATGGCAAAACTGTATAAGCCTGAAGCAGTGGTTGCATGAATTTTTCTCATAGTCCCGACTTAGTCGGGACAACAGATAGTTTTGGTTTAAAGCGTGGTGTTTCTACACCACGCAATTTTTTCAAAAGTAAAAAATGAGTAAAACATTATTCGATAAGATCTGGGAAAAACATATCGTCAAAAAAATTGATGATGGCCCTTCCGTTTTATACATTGACAAACATTTTATTCATGAGGTAACCAGCCCCCAGGCATTTAATGGTTTGAATAAAAGAGGCATCAAAGTTTTTCGTCCGCAACAAACTGTTGCGACTGCCGACCACAACGTTCCTACTCTCAACCAGCATTTACCAATTAAAGAAGAACTCAGCCGAAAACAGGTTGAAGCTTTGATAAAGAATTGTGCAGAACATGGAGTAGAATTATATGGCCTTGGACATCCTTTCCAGGGCATTGTTCATGTTATAGGACCCGAGTTAGGGATCACTCAACCCGGAATGACAATTGTTTGCGGTGATAGTCACACTTCAACTCATGGCGCATTTGGTGCTATTGCTTTTGGTATTGGCACCAGTGAAGTAGAGATGGTTTTGGCAACACAATGTTTACTGCAAACGAAACCAAAACTGATGCGGATTAATGTGGATGGTGAATTAAATAAAGGCGTAGTGAGCAAGGACATTGTTCTCTACATCCTTTCAAAAATTTCTGCGAGTGGCGCCACCGGTTACGCAGTTGAGTTTGCAGGTTCAGCTATCAGAAATCTTTCGATGGAAGCTAGAATGACCATTTGCAATATGAGTATTGAAATGGGTGCAAGATGTGGCTTGATAGCTCCGGATGAAACAACTTTTAGTTATATCAAAGGAAGAAAGTTTGCTCCACAAGGTGAAGCATGGGATAAAGCTGTTGCCTATTGGAAAACTTTATACAGTGACGGTGATGCAAGATTTGACAATGAGCTATTTCTTGATGCAGAAGATATACAACCAATGATAACCTATGGCACCAATCCGGGAATGGGTATTGGTGTTAATGATAAAATTCCAACTGCAGAAACGGTTAATGAAACCGATAAGAGTGGTTTATCAAAATCACTTGCTTACATGGGATTGGAAGAAGGAACGCCTATTAAAGGACAGAAAGTGGATTATGTATTCATCGGCAGTTGTACCAACTCAAGAATTGAAGATCTGAGAATGGTGGCATCATTTGTAAAAGGGAAAAAGAAAGCTGACGATGTGGAAGTATGGGTGGTACCAGGAAGTAAGCAGGTAGAAAAGCAAGCAATCGAAGAAGGCATTGATAAAGTTTTTGAAGAAGCGGGATTTATGTTACGTCAACCAGGATGCAGTGCATGTTTGGGTATGAATGAAGATAAAATTCCCGCTGGGAAATATTGTATCAGTACAAGCAATAGAAACTTTGAAGGAAGACAAGGCCCCGGCGCAAGAACAATGTTGGCAAGCCCATTGACGGCAGCTGCAGCAGCGATAACTGGAAAAGTTTCTGATGTAAGAGAATTATTGGTAAATGAAATGGCCGAGGTAACAAATTAAAACATGGGTAAAAGCATAGACATAGTTAGATCAACAACAGTTCCACTTAACATAGAGAATGTGGATACCGACCAGATCATTCCTGCACGTTTCTTAAAAGCAACAAGTCGAGATGGTTTTGGCAAAAATTTGTTTCGTGACTGGAGGTATGTGAATGATGATGAAAGTCAACCGAAACAAGATTTTGTTTTAAATGATAAAACTTATTCTGGTAAAATATTATTAGCGGGTAAAAACTTTGGTTGCGGTTCTTCAAGAGAACATGCAGCATGGGCAATTAAGGATGCCGGATTTGATGTAGTGGTAAGCAGCTTCTTTGCCGATATTTTTAAAAATAATTCACTCAATAATTTTTTATTGCCTGTTACAGTTAGCGAAAATTTTTTACAAAAAGTATTTGCTGTAGTAGAAAAAGATCCCACAACCGAAATTGAGATAAACCTCGAGAAACAAACTATCAGCATTGGCAAAGATTCAGAAAGCTTTGAAATCAACAGTTATAAAAAAACTTGTTTACTAAATGGCTATGACGATATTGATTACTTATTGAATTCTAAAAAAGAAATAGAAGAATTTGAAACCCTGGAAAAATAAACCTTACATGAAAAAGAAAATTGCAGTTTTAAATGGCGATGGTATTGGCCCCGAAGTGACCAAACAATCCGTCCGAGTACTAAATGCAGTGGCCGAACGTTTTGGTCACACATTTGAATATCATGAAGCATTGATCGGCGCTGATGCAATTGATAAAACTGGAACCGCATTGCCTTCTGAAACGATCGATATTTGTCTTGACTGCGATGCAGTTTTATTCGGCGCTGTTGGTCATCCAAAATATGATAATGATCCGAATGCAAAAGTAAGACCTGAACAAGGGATACTTGGAATAAGAAAAGCATTACAACTATTTGCCAATATACGCCCTGTTACTACTTACCCGACTTTACAACACCTATGCCCTATCAAACCAAAAAATATGGAAGGCGTTGATTTTATCATCTTTCGTGAACTGACTGGCGGAATTTATTTTGGTAAAAAACAAACAGCTGAAGACGGTAGTTTCGCAAGTGATGAATGTTCTTACACAAAAGAAGAAATAGAAAGAATTTCTCACCTCGCTTTTCAGTATGCACAAAAGAGAAGAAACAAACTGACACTGGTCGATAAAGCCAATGTGCTTGATACCTCACGTCTTTGGAGAAAAACAGTACAACAAATAGCAACGCAGTATAGCGATGTAAAAGTCGATTACATGTTTGTTGACAATGCTGCAATGCAGATCATCCTGAATCCAAAACAATTTGATGTTGTGCTGACTGAAAATATGTTTGGCGATATCATTAGCGATGAAGCAAGTGTATTGAGTGGTTCATTGGGCATGTTGCCATCAGCATCTCTTGGGAATAAAACTGCGTTGTTTGAACCGATCCACGGCTCCTACCCGCAGGCCGCAGGAAAGGATATCGCAAACCCAACAGGTTCTGTGTTAAGTGCTGCTATGATGCTTGAACATTTCGGAATGAAAGAAGAGGCTGCTGTTGTAAGAGATGCTGTTGAATGGACATTAGAAAACAACTTTGTTACAAAAGATATTGACCCGGTTAATTTTTATTTCACTTCTACGATTGGTGAGCTATTATGTGATTATGTAAGTGGGAAGATCCCGGGTTCAATTAAAAAGGAAAACATCGAGCTACGTAAGTCTACTATCATTTAGTGATAGCAGGAACTATCAGTAGTTCGCCAAAATATTTCTAAGTAATTGCTTGCCGCAGTTCTTTTTTCAAAACGGCGGGTGTATATTTACAAAGCATACATCCTCATGTTGAAGAATACAATTAATAATGTCATCTCTAAAATCTCCGCAATAATTATTGTGGTTGTCATTATTATTACTTCTGCAGGAGGTGGTGCATGATAATAAATTAATAAACTAATTATACAGCAACCCGCCTCCAAAAAGGGCGGGTTGTTTTTTTATCGCCTAAAACAAATTATATGGCATCATATTACAACAATGAAACAATTATCTACTGGAATGGTGAGTTTGTAAAAGCTACCGAAGCAAAGATGGATCTCTATAGCCAGTCATTACACTACGGTTATAGTGTATTTGAAGGTATCCGCTCTTACAAAACTGTAAATGGCGAAACAAAGATTTTCAAAGAAGTTGAGCATTATGACAGGCTAAGAAAATCTGCTGAGGCGTTGAATATGCCATATCATTGGACAACTCAGGAATTGATTGACGCTACTTATGAAATATTAAAGAGGAATAATTTGCAGGATGCTTATATCCGTCCTGTTGTTTATGCGCCGGCAAATATGAGGTTTGATACAAATGAAAAATCTTTCATTGTCATCGAAGCATGGCTGATGCAACCTTTCCTCGGTGAAAAATTATTAAAAGTAATGACCTCATCTTTTCAGCGCCCTAATCCGAAAGGTTTTAAAATAGAGGCAAAAGCTGCAGGGCATTACGTAAACTCTATTCTTGCAAGCCAGGAGGCAAAAGCAAATGGATTTGATGAAGCATTATTGCTTGATATGAATAATTATGTTGCTGAAGCTCCGGGTGCTAATTTCTTTTATGAGAAAGATGGTAAAATATTCACTCCTGCATTAGGAAATATTTTACCTGGAATTACAAGAGCTACGATCATTGAATTGTGTAACGAGTTAAATATCTCGGTTGAAGAAAAATTCTTCACTGTTGACGAATTGAAAAAAGCAGATGCTGCATTCTTCTGCGGTACCGGCGCTGAAGTAATTGGGTTTGAAAGTTTGGATGATCATAAATTCCCTTTGAATTGGAATGAGAGTGTGTCAAAAAAAATTCAAAAGGCATATATGGACAAAGTCGTTGAGAAAGATCTAGTAATTGCTGAATAGAAATACAGAAAGTACCCCGATTAAATCGGGACAACGCAATATTAGATGATAGTAGTAATTAAGATGACAACATAAAACTAAATGAGCGAACTAAATAAATATTCAAAGATCTTAACGCAGGATGAGACACAACCGGCTGCACAAGCAATGTTATATGGCATTGGACTGACCGAAGATGATCTGAAAAAAGCACAAGTGGGGATCTGCAGCATGGG
>DASYQG010000066.1:0-13342 GCA_036005825.1 Chitinophagaceae bacterium
CAAACGGCTATAAAATTATTTACACGACACAGGCGAATGTTTCGGTGGACACTATTTCAATAAACATCAATGATCAGCTGCATAAAGAAGGATTTACTTTAATCCATCAAAATAAAACTCATACAATATCCGGCGCTGATGAATCTGGTGTTTTATATGGATGCTTACAGTTGATAGAACAATTAAGCAGCAGCAGATCATTGCCGGTACAAGGCACATTCACTGATGCACCTGAAATGGTTTTGCGTGGTCAGTGCATTGGCTTACAAAAATCAACTTATTTACCGGGAAGAAATGTATATGAATATCCTTTTACACCCGAAACTTTCCCCTGGTTTTATGATAAGAAATTATGGCTACAGGTTTTGGATTCTATGCTGGAGAATAGGATGAACTCTCTCTATCTCTGGAATGGACACCCATTTGCTTCATTGGTGAAATTGAAAGATTATCCTTATGCAGTAGAGGTAGATGATGCTACATTTAAAAAGAATGAAGAGATCTATCGTTTTATAACTACCGAAGCGGATAAACGTGGCATCTGGGTGATACAAATGTTTTATAACATCATCGTATCAAAACCATTTGCAGAACATCATAAAATAAAAACGCAGGACCGGGAGCGGCACATTATTCCCTTGATCGCTGATTATACAAGAAAATCGATCGCAGCATTTGTTGAGAAGTACCCGAATGTTGGTTTGATGGTTTGTTTGGGTGAAGCAATGGAAGGTATCGGAAATGATGATATTGAATGGTTCACAAAAACAATTATCCCCGGGGTACAGGATGGTTTGAAAGCATTAGGTAAAACGGAGGAGCCACCAATTGTTTTACGTGCACATGATACAGATGCTCCTTCGGTGATGAAGGCAGCATTGCCTTTATATAAAAATTTATATACTGAAGCAAAGTTTAATGGCGAGGCCTTAACGTATCCAAGACCAAGAGGGAGCTGGGCAGAATTACATCAAACACTCAGTAGACTCGGCAGTGTGCAGATCGAGAATGTTCACATACTTGCCAACCTTGAGCCATTCCGTTATGGGTCACCTGATTTTATTCAACAATGTGTTATAGGTATGCACGAGGTCATGGGCGGAAATGGTTTGCATTTATATCCACAAGCTTCTTATTGGGATTGGCCATATAGTGCGGATAAAGTAAAAGGAAAAAGATTATTGCAGATAGAAAGAGATTGGATCTGGTATAAAGCATGGGCCCGCTATGCCTGGAAAGCAAAACGTAACCGTGGTGATGAAATAAAATACTGGAGCAATTTACTGGCCAATAAATATGCCTGCAGTGAAATGGATGGACGAAGAATCCTCGAAACATATGAATTAACAGGTGAGATAGCTCCAAAATTATTGCGCCGGTTTGGGATAACAGACGGCAACCGGCAAACATTAACACTGGGAATGTTGATGACACAACTCATCAATCCCTATCGTTATGGATTGTTTACATTGCTGTACGACAGCGAAGCCCCCGAGGGGGAGATGTTGGTGGATTGGGTAGATAAAGATGTAAAGAAGCAACCGCATATTGGCGAAACGCCGAACCAGGTAATGTCGGAGGTTTCGTATAATGCTACAAAAGCGATCAGCGTGATTGATAGTGTCGGAAAGATCACAAAAAATCTTGATGAATATTTAAGGTGGAGAATGGATGTTTATCTGTATTTCGTTATGGTACGTTTTTTTGAGCCGAGAATTGAAGCCGCCCGTTCTGTGCTTAAATATAAATACACTCAAAATATTGAACTTTTAGAACATGCTTATAGGCATTTAAATATTAGCGTAATAAACTACAAAGAATTCACTCTTATGACAGCTAAATCTTATCTCTATGCCAACAGCATGCAAACCCAGCAGCGAAAAATACCCATGCGTGGTGCAGATGGAGCCTATAAGCATTGGACAGATATGTTGCCAGTCTATGAAAATGAATTAAAAATTTTTCGGAAAAAGATCGATTCTCTTAAGAACAATACCGGGGCTGCAAAAAAAGAAGTCATACTATTTAAAGATGCCCGTATTGAATCAACCAGTAGTAAATTTAAACTTGAAAAAGGCGCAAATATTTTTACTGATACAAACTTTGTTATTAAAGATTATGCTCCTGAATTAGGAGAATTGAATGGTTTGCAATTTTCATTTAAACAACTAATAAAACAGGGAACAGAGCTAAACTTTTCATCCGATAAACCTGTAAAGATCCTGGTTGGATATTTCAAGACACAAAGGGCTGCATTCACAACAGACACTGTTTTTGCCAAAGCACCGGAACTGGAGACCAACGCAAGTGCGGATGATTATGGACAAGCGGAATCAAAGATATCAAATGCAATTTCCATAGACGGATTACCGCCGGTTAATATTCATGTTTATAATTTTAAGGAAGGGAAAAATACATTGAGATTGCCAAAAGGTGTTTGCCTGGTGTTAGGATTTGTAGATGGAAAACAAACAATACCTGTTTATGACGCAATGCTGATGAGTGATGCAAAGAATAAAAATATTGATTGGTTATTTGAGTAATAAGAAAAATGAGACTCTCAACATTAAAATATTTTCTACCCATTTCACTATTTTTTAGTGTTGGATCTGTCTTTTCACAGGATCTAAAACTCTGGTATAATAAACCTGCCTCAAAATGGGTAGAAGCTTTACCAATTGGCAATGGAAGAATAGGAGCAATGATATTTGGTGGCATTCAAGATGATCGGATCCAATTCAACGAAGAAACATTATGGACAGACGAACCACGAAGCTATAGCCGGCCGGGAGCATACAAATATCTAGATACAATACGTCAGCTATTATTTGCAGGCAACCAAAAGGACGCAGAAGCACTGGCAGAGAAAGAATTTATGGGTTTAAAAAGTTTTGAAGGCGAACGAAACGGTTGGATAGCTAAAGTGACTGCAAGTAAAAAATTTGCGGATGAAAATTTAGATGACAGTAAATGGAAAACTATGCAAGTGCCGAGTTGGGATGGTTGGGAAATGGTTGGCTTTGAAGGATTGGATGGCGCAGTATGGCTGCGAACAAGTTTTACAATGTCAGATGATTGGTTGGATAAAGACTTAGTGTTGGATTTAAACCGTATAATAGATCATGATTACACATATATAAATGGAAAACTAATTGGTGCACAGCAAGACAATGAAGGTAGAAAATATAAGATCGCAAAAAATAGTTTGCATAAAGGAAAAAACAGCATTGCAATACTCGTATTGAATTTTTTTGATAAAGGCGGCATTTACGGTTATAAGGATACGACCAAACATATCGGTATTTATCCTATAAATAATGAAGCGGCAAAAATTTCATTAAATGGTCAATGGAAATACTTTGTGCAGAATGATGATCCTCCTCCGGTAGGCGCTTACCAGGCATCGTATCAGCCTTTTGGTGATTTGAATTTAAAATTTGCAAATACTGAGGGAGCGGTCAACTACAAAAGAGAACTTGATATTTCAAATGCTATTGCCTCTACTTCTTACACGGTTAACGACATTATTTATAAACGAGAATATTTTGTTAGCCAACCAAACCAGGTACTTGCAATTAATCTAACGGCTTCAAAAAGATCAAGCATCAGTTTTGAGATATCATTAAGCAGTCCACATAAAAATTTTACAGTAAAAAAGATCAATGCAAATACGATCGCTTTGTCTGTTCAAGTAAAAAATGGAGCCTTGCGGGGAGAAAGTTATTTAGAAGTAAAAATGATTGGGGGTATTATAAAAATTGATAACGGCAAATTGGTAATCGAACATGCTGATGAAGCAACTGTATTTCATACAGCCGGCACTAATTATAAAAATTATAAAGACGTGTCGGCAGACCCATCATTGCCTTGCATCAATGCGCTGAAGAGTATAAAAAATAAGACCTATCAACAGATCAAAACCGCACACATTAAAGAGTACCAGCAATACTTCACTACGTTTTCAATCAACTTAGATAAAAGTGAAAATGAAACTCTGCCGACAGATCAACGATTAGAAAAATTTGCAACATCCAATGATCCATCATTTGTTGCTTTGTATTTACAATATGGAAGATATTTATTGATATCATCCTCACGTCCCGGCACAAGACCTGCAAATCTGCAAGGCATCTGGAATGACTTGCTTAATCCGCCATGGGGCAGCAAGTACACTACCAATATTAATCTTGAGATGAATTACTGGCCGGCAGAAGCACTCAATCTTTCACCCATGCATGAGCCGTTATTTGAAATGCTTAAAGAGTTGTCACAAACCGGAAAGCAAACCGCAAAAGATCATTATAATGCGCCCGGTTGGGTGTTACATCATAATACGGACCTGTGGCGTGGTACTGCACCGATCAATGCTGCCAATCATGGCATTTGGGTTACGGGTGGGGCGTGGCTATGTCGACATTTATGGGCCCACTATTTATTTACGCAGGATAAAAATTTTTTACGGAATACCGCTTACCCGATCATGAAAGGAGCAGCGTTGTTCTTTAATTCTTTTTTGATCAAAGACCCAAAGTCAGGTTGGTTGATCAGCACTCCTTCAAATTCACCGGAGCAGGGTGGATTAGTTGCAGGCCCATCGATGGATCACCAGATCATCCGAGGTTTATTTAATAATGTCATTGCAGCAAGCCAGTTATTGAATGTTGATAGCTCATTCCGAAATAAATTAAAAGAAAAAATAAAACAGATTGCACCAAATCAAATTGGTAAGTATGGACAGTTGCAGGAATGGATGCAGGATGTTGACGATACTGCTAACAAGCATCGTCACATTTCACATTTATGGGCGGTGCATCCCGGTAATGAGATCAATTGGGATGATACACCTGAGTTAATGAAAGCAGCACGACAGTCGCTGTTGTATCGTGGTGATGCTGCAACTGGCTGGAGTCTTGGGTGGAAAATAAATTGCTGGGCAAGATTTAAAGATGGTGATCATGTATTCCGGTTGATACAAATGTTGTTGAGTCCTTCAAAAAGCGATGCGGGCAGCTATCCGAACTTATTTGATGCACATCCGCCATTCCAGATCGATGGCAACTTCGGCGGTGCTGCGGGAATCGGGGAGATGATCCTGCAAAGCCATACAAAATTTATTGATATACTACCAGCATTACCTGCTGCATTGCCTAGTGGTGAAGTGAAAGGTTACTGCGCAAGAGGCGGTTTTGTATTTGATATCAGATGGAGTGATGGGAAATTGCAAGAGCTAACCGTTACATCAAAAGCGGGTCAACCTTTGCTTCTTCGCTACAATAAACAGGTGGTAAATATCTCTACTACAAAAAATACTGTTTACAAATTTGATGCATCGCTTATTAAGTTATAAAAGGATTTTGGTAGCCGGCTTTTGCACTACTATTAAGCATCCGTTGCGTCGCACTCTTATACTTCCTGTTTGCTATTCAAGAATATTATTCGGCATTTCTTTATGTCTATGGCAATCTATCAGTGCCCAACGTCTCGATATTAACTTAAATAATGATTGGCAGACTTCTTTAAATGGAACAAATGCATGGAAAAAAGTAAATGTGCCGCACAACTGGGATGATTATTATGGATACAGGAGATTGCAACATGGCAATTTGCATGGCGACGCTGTTTACAAAAAAAGTTTTGCGATCAAGCAATCAAAGCAAGGCAAACGTTTCTTTTTGTTCTTTGAAGGTGTCGGCAGTTATGCAACAGTTATTTTGAATGGTAAACAAATTGGTTCACATGCGGGCGGCAGAACAACCTTTACATTAGATGTTACCAATTCAATAAAAGCTGACGGCACGAAAAATGAATTGGAAGTGAAAGCATCACATCCGGAAAATATCAAAGACCTTCCTTGGGTTTGTGGCGGATGCAGTGATGAGAGAGGTTTTTCAGAAGGCTCACAACCTTTAGGAATATTCAGACCTGTTCATTTAATTATTACTAATGATATTCGCATTGAGCCATTTGGTGTGCACGCATGGGCAGATATGAAAGCCAATAAGACTGAATTGAATATTAATACAACACTTAAAAATTATTCAAACAAAAAAAGAAATATCACATTAGTTCATCAATTGGCAAACAAAGACGAAAGAATTGTTGCACAATCATCATCTGGTACGACATTAAATCCAAATGACTCGATCAATATCTCAATATCAAATAACTCAGTATCCAATCCGACACTCTGGTCAACTGTAAATCCTTATCTATATAAAATTATTACTCTGGTAAAAGAGAATAATATCGTCATTGATAAAATAGAAACTTCCTTTGGCTTCCGTACCATCAATTGGAAAATTCCGTCCAATCAATTTTTACTAAATGGCAAACCTGTTTTCATTAATGGCGTGGCAGAGTATGAACATTTGTTTGGACAGTCTCACGCATTTAGCAATGAACAAATTGTTGCAAGAATGAAATGGATAAAAGCAGCGGGCTTTAATGCTTTTAGGGATGGGCATCAGCCACATAATTTATTGTATGGAAAACTATGTAATGAAAAAGGTATCCTTTGGTGGACACAACTCTCTGCGCATGTATGGTATGATACAAAGGAGTTCAGAGATAATTTTAAGCAGCTCTTAACGGAATGGGTAATTGAAAGAAGAAACGATCCATCCGTTATCTTATGGGGTTTGCAAAACGAAAGTAAGCTCCCCGAAGACTTTGCAAAAGAATGTACTGGGCTCATTCGTTCATTGGATCCAACTGCATCGTCACAACGATTAGTAACAACTTGCAATGGCGGAAGTGGTACTGATTGGGATGTGCCGCAAAACTGGACAGGAACTTATGGTGGTGATCCTAATACTTATGCAGAGGATTTAAAGAAACAAATACTGGTTGGTGAGTATGGAGCATGGCGTACACTCGATCTTCATACAGAGGGTGGGTTTGAACAAAATGGAATTTTAAGTGAAGATCGAATGACTCAGTTAATGGAGCAAAAAATTCGATTAGCTGAATCAGTAAAAGATAGTGTTACCGGTCATTTCTTTTGGTTACTTACCTCACATGATAATCCCGGTCGTGTTCAGGGAGGTGAAGGGCAAAGAGAATTAGATAGAATTGGTCCGGTAAATTATAAAGGATTACTTACACCATGGGAAGAACCAACCGATGCATTTTATATGTATCGTAGCAATTATGTATCAAAAGAAAAAGAGCCGATGGTCTATATCGTTTCTCATACATGGCCTAACCGATGGATGAAACCCGGTATTAAAGACAATATTTATGTGTATAGCAATTGTGATGAAGTAGAGTTGTTCAACGATATTGATAATGCATCATTGGGCAAAAGAAAAAGAAATGGTATCGGCACCCATTTTCAATGGGATAAAGTAAATATCCAATACAATGTTTTGTATGCAGTGGGATATGTAAATGGAAAAGCAGTGGCAAAGGATACGATTGTGTTATTGCATTTGCCGCAATCACCGAACTTCAACAAGCTTTATTCAAACGCAATCAATATTACAAAACCACAACCGGGTTACACGTATGCATACCGGGTAAATTGTGGAGGTCCGGATTATAAGGATGAAAATAGTAATACATGGTTTGCTGATAAAACCGTTGCGGATAGTTTAAAGGATCCGTGGGAAGATAATGTTTATTATCACTCTGTATCATGGCCGGGCTCTTTCCCAGGCATTCCTTCTTTCTTTGCCAGCCAACGACGTACATTTTCACCAATTAAAAGAACAAGAGATTGGAAGTTATTTCAGACATTCCGTTACGGAAAAAATAAGTTGCAATACGAATTTGGATTGCCTGATGGAGAATATTTAGTTGAGTTGTACTTCATTGAACCATGGTTAGGAATTGGTGGAGGGATCAATGCAAAAGCAATGAGATTATTTGATGTTGCAATTAATGATAAAATAATTCTGAAAGATCTTGATATCTGGAGTGAGGTTGGAACAAATGCTGCATTGAAAAAGATAGTCAAAGTAAATATCATTGGTGGAAAAATGATCATTTCATTTCCTGAAACAAAAGTTGGACAAGCAGTGATCTCCGCTATTGCCATTGCTTCAAAAAGTATAAACCGGGAAGCTACATTAGGAAATATTGACAGACCAGTTTATGATTTTGAATCACGATCCTGGATGGATATTGGCGATAAGCAATACGATAAAGAGAATATTTTGATCAATACCTTGCCACCAGACTTATTTGGGGCAAATTGGATTTATTTCAAAAACAGAAAAGTCGTAAGCGCAATTGGCATTAACCCCAAAGAAGAAACTAATGTTTACATTGCCGTGAAAAATGAAACCAATTTCAAAGATGTATTAAAAGATTTTGAAAACACTCAAACAAAGATCATCACAGATGAAAATGAAGGTACAGAGTATATTGTTTTTAGAAAACGACTTCAAAAAGGGGAATCTTTGAAATTAAATATTGATGGCCGGGTTATAATCGCATACCAATCAGTTTCAAAAATGCAACCTGCTTATGATCTAAAACCGATAACGCAATACAAAACCGACGTGGTGAAATTGAGCGATGGGGCAGTGAAGGATTCAGTTAATGGAAGATATTGCGCAGTTGTGAATACAAACAACAGTGTTGCGGTTGATTATCCAATTCAAACTGGTGTTGCAGATATTTATTCAATCACTATGAAATATTTTTGTTCTAAACAAATACCCTTAAAAGGTAGATTGCAGTTGATAGGGGCTGGTAAAACCATGATGCTCGATGAAGTGGTTCAATTTAATTTTACCAGTATCGGAAAATGGAATCAATTTACTATTAACACTGGTAACATGATCAATGCCGGTAATTATACTGTTCGTCTAATAATTACAGGTGCGGAAGGATTAGCAATTTCAGGTATCGATATACAATAATTCAATAATTCAATGAAACAGTTGCTTTGTCATATTATTTTTTGTATCCTTTTAATTCCGTCTTTTTCACAAAATCTCTCTTTAACAAATCTTCGTTGTGAATCCACTATAGATCCATTAGGTGTTGATGTGACTAATCCACGTTTAAGTTGGGAATTGAAAAGTAATCAAAGAAATGTTTTACAGACAGCGTATAGGATTTTAGTGTCTGATGATTTGTTATCGCTAAGCAAGGGAGTTGGAAACCTCTGGGATTCAAAAAAAATAAACAGCGCTGCATCTATCCAGGTTCAGTATAGTGGTAAAGCATTGCAATCCGTAAAAAAATATTTCTGGAAGCTAATGGTTTGGGATAACAAAGGAAATATTTCTTCATGGAGTGACCCTGCTATGTGGCAAATGGGTTTATTGAATAATGCTGACTGGAATAATGCCCAATGGATCGGGTATGATGAAGTGATTGACTCATTACGTATAGCTCCGCATGTTCATTTAAATGGAAAAAAATCCTGGGGGCCAAGAAGAAATGTCCTGCCATTGATTCGCAAAGAATTTTCGATTGATAAGGAAATCAAAACAGCAACAACTTATATCTGCGGATTGGGTCATTTTGAGATCCATTTGAATGGAAAAAAGATAGGCGATCATTTTTTAGATCCCGGTTGGACCAATTACAGCAAGCATGCGCAATACGTAACATTTGATATTACAAATGAATTAAGGAAAGGAGGAAACGCTTTTGGAGTGATGTTGGGAAATGGATTTTATTATATTCCCGGGCAGCGTTATCGTAAAATGACCGGTGCATATGGACACCCTAAAATGATCATGAGAACAGTGATCGAATACACAGACGGTTCAATTGAAAATATTATAAGCGATAAAAGTTGGCAAACTTTTTCTTCACCGATTATTTTTAGTAGCATTTATGGTGGGGAAGATTATGATACGAATCTCGAGCAGGAAGATTGGGATCAACCAGGTTTTCTTAGGGATGGAACAAACTGGTTGAATGTGATCATAACAACAGGGCCAGAAAAACTAGAATCGCAATTGCAGCAGCCCTTAAAAATAATGGAGCGATTTACGGTAAAAGCTAAAACACAAATTAAACCCAATACATGGATGTTCGATCTCGGGCAAAACTTTTCAGGTATTCCTGCAATAACTGTCGCTGGTAATAATGGTGATACTGTAAAAATATTTTGTGCGGAATTGACCAATCCAGATGGAACAGCAAATCAAAAGGCAACTGGTTCTCCGAGTTATTTTACATATATATTAAAAGGAGGGAAAGATGAGAGCTGGCAACCACGGTTTTCTTATACAGGTTTTCGGTATATGGAAGTTCATTGTATTCCAAAAGATAGTTTGAAGCCGGCACCAATTGTAAAGAATATTGAAGGACTGCATATCAGGAATGCGGCTAATAACGTTGGTTCATTTACTTCTTCAAATGAATTGTTTAATAAAACAAATACTTTAATTGATTGGGCGATCAAAAGTAATACGGTGAGTGTGTTCACTGATTGCCCGCACCGCGAAAAACTTGGTTGGTTGGAACAAACACATTTAATGGGCGCATCAGTACAATATAATTATGATGTTGCCAGCCTGTGCAGGAAAGTAATTAAAGACATGATGAATGCACAATACCCTGATGGAAAGATTCCAGAGATAGCGCCGGAGTTTACATTGTTTGCAGCACCTTTTGATGAATCCCCTGAATGGGGAAGTGCCGCGATCATTTTGCCATGGTATAATTATCAGTGGTATGGTGATAAACAGACTTTGAGTGATGCATATAATATGATGAAAGGATACCTGCTGTATTTAAAAAATAATACAAAGGATAATATTTTGTCACATGGTTTGGGTGATTGGTATGATATCGGGCCACAAAAATCAGGCTTTGCGCAGATGACAAAAATGGGGATCACCGCTACTGCTACTTTTTATTATGATCTTACGATCATGATCAATTCGGCAAAGCTGTTGAGTAAACCCGATGATGTAAAAATGTTCCAGCAGCTTGCAGCAGATGTAAAAAGTGCTTTCAATGATAATTTTTTTGACAAACAAAAACTACAATATGATTCAGCTAGTCAGACAGCCAATGCAATGGCGTTATACATGCGGTTGGTTGAGCCACAATATAAGCAAGCAGTGATTGACGCATTGGTAAAGGATATTAAAGGACGTAATAATGCACTAACCGCCGGTGACATTGGTTATCGATACGTATTGAGGGCATTAGAAGATGCAGGCAGAAGTGATGTGATATTTAATATGAACAGTCGCGATGACGTACCCGGTTATGGTTTTCAATTAAAACATGGAGCAACCGCGTTAACCGAAAGCTGGCAAGCTTATGAATCGGTAAGTAATAATCATTTTATGCTTGGACATTTAATGGAATGGTTTTTTGCAGGTCTTGCGGGAATAAAACAAGCTGATAATTCAGTTGCATATAATAAGATCGAGATAAAACCTCAGCCGGTTGGTGATGTTACTGCTGCTAAAGCAACTTATCATTCGGTGTATGGAGAAATTGTAAGCGACTGGAAAAAAAGTGGTGATGCGTTTGATCTGGATGTTGAAATACCAGTTAACACCACAGCCACCATTTATATTCCGGCTAAATCAAATCAAGCAGTAACAGCTAACGGGAAATTGATAGCAGCGAAATATATTGATGGCAAAGCTGTGATAAAGATCGGATCTGGTAAATATCATTTTAAAACAAAATAATAGAGATGAAAGCACTAGTGTGTGAAGAGCCGGGTTTATTTCAATATATCAAAAAAGAAAAACCTTTGTTGCAAAATGGTCATGCCATTCTTAAAATAAAAAGGATCGGTATCTGCGGTACAGACTTGCATGCATTTGAAGGAACTCAACCTTTTTTTAATTATCCAAGAATACTTGGGCACGAACTGGCTGCAGAAATTGCAGAAATCGAAACCAACAATGAATTTACGGTTGGTGACAAGGTTACATTCAGCCCTTATTTTTATTGTGGTAAATGTATAGCATGTCGTAACGGGCTTACTAATTGTTGTGCTGATATAAAAGTTTTTGGTGTACATATCGATGGAGGCATGTCTGAATTTATTTCAGTGCCGGTGAAATATCTTATTAAAGGAAGTGAAATGAGTTTTGATGAACTAGCTCTCGTTGAGCCTCTCGCAATAGGCGCACATGGAATAAGGAGAGCAGGAGTGAAGCCAGGTGAATTTGTTTTAGTAATAGGTGCCGGACCAATCGGTTTAGGTGTTATGGAATTTGCAAGAATAGCAGGTGCACAAGTGATCGCAATGGATATTAATGATCAACGATTGAAATTTTGCAAAAAGAAATTAAATGTTGCATACACCATTAACCCTGTAAAAGAAGCTACAATGACGGAATTAAGATCAATTACAGGCAATGATATGCCGACAGTTGTAATTGATGCAACAGGAAATTTGAAAGCTATCAATAATTCATTTCAATACATGGCGCATGGAGCCACGTATGTATTAGTTGGTTTGCAGCGAAACGAAATTGTCATCAGTCACCCGGAATTTCATAAACGGGAAGCAACTTTGATGAGCAGCCGCAACGCTACCGCAGAAGATTTTAATCATGTTTTAAATTGTATGAGAAAAAAATTACTTGATCCTGCGACTTATATCACACACAGAGTTCTGTTTGATGAGGTGAAAGATAATTTTGAAAGCTGGTTAAATCCTGTAACCGGTGTTATTAAAGCAATGGTGATCCTGGATTAATATTCATACATGCAAAACCCTTTTTTCCATATTGCTTTTGTTTTTTGTTTGTTGCCGCAGTTAAATACCGTTGCCCAGGTTCGTTCTGAGATTGATTTTAATAGTGGATGGAAATTTTATCTGGGCGATGACAGTTTAGCGAAAGAGCCATCTTACAATGATAGCAAATGGAGGAAGCTTTCTTTGCCACATGACTGGAGTATTGAATCAGATTTTAAAAAAGAATTTCCTGCTACTACACAGGGAGGAGCATTGCCTGGAGGCATTGGCTGGTATCGGAAAACATTTACACTCCCTTCTTCAGCAACAGACAAAAATGTTGCAATTGAATTTGATGGCGTTTATAAGAACTGTGAAGTCTGGATAAATGGACATTATTTAGGTAAGCGACCTAATGGGTATGTTGCTTTTTCTTATGATCTTACTGAGTATTTATTTTCGTCACCGAAAAAAAATGTGATCGTCGTAAAAGTTGATAATAGCCAGCAGCCCGATTCAAGATGGTATAGTGGGAGTGGGATTTATAGAAATGTGCGACTCAATATTAGCAATGAAGTATCGATCAAAAAACAGGATGTTTTTATATCAACACCCATAAGAATAGAAACAGGAGTTATTTTAAATATTGAAACTAAAATTTCAAACACATCAAAAAAAGAAGCATGGGTAGATTTGGTTATCGAGATTTATGATAATTCAGGA
>DASYQG010000067.1:0-12230 GCA_036005825.1 Chitinophagaceae bacterium
GGACACCGATAAGAAAAAGAATGGCTTCCATATCGGGTTTCTTACCAAATCTCTCAACAAGTTTTGCCTCCAGTGCCCACCATCTTGTTTGCAAATCATCTTTTGCCTGCATGGTCGCAAAGATAGCAGCCTTAAATTTGCTAAAAACCGATTACATGGATTTTATAAAAGATGGGTTTATCATCACCACTGAAAAAGAAAAACTGGATATTGATCTTATTCATTCGTTTCTTAACCGTACTTATTGGGCCGAAGGAATATCAAAAGAAACTATCAAAAGATCAATTGAAGGGTCATTATGTTTTGGTGTATTTGAAAATGATAAGCAGGTAGGCTTTGCAAGAATGATAACTGATAAAGCAACCTTCGCTTATCTCGCCGATGTTTTTATTATTGAAGAGTATCGTGGCCGCCGTTTAAGCAAATGGCTAATGGAAGTTATCATGTCACATTCCGACTTGCAGGGCTTACGTCGTATGATCCTCGCCACAAAAGATGCTCATGGTTTGTATAAACAATTTGGATTTACGCCGTTAATTAATGTCGACCGCTGGATGCATATTCTCGACCAGGATGTATACAAACGATGATCAGATTATTTTTTCAACAACAACTGCTGAACCATAAGCCAATACTTCCGTCACGCCACCCATTACTTCGTTAGCATCGTATCGCATACTGATGATCGCATTAGCGCCTTTATCAGTTGCACTTTGCATCATTAATTTAAATGCATCTTCTCTCGTTCTTTCACATAGTTCCTGGTAAATAGAAATCTTTCCGCCAAACAGCGTTTGAAACCCTCCGGCAATATTGCCAAGAATGCTGCGTGAACGAACAGTAATGCCCCGCACAATACCCAAATTTTTTATGATTCTGTAGCCGCTCAATTCAATATTGGTTGTGACCATAGTTGGATCTATCATGGTTGGATTTTTTTATAAATGTACATTGATTGTCTCACAGTCAACAATTACCTTTGCGCCTCCAAGGTTGTTCCTTGGTAAAAATTGAAAATTGATGTTGCAGGTAGTTTTTATAAGAAATAATAAAGATGAAGTAAAAGAAAGATTGACTGTCAAAAATTTTGCCGAATTGAATTTGGTAGATGAAATTCTTTCACTGGATGAAGAAAGAAAAAAATTGCAACAGGAATTTGACAGCACACAGGCAAAGGTAAACAGTACTTCCAAAGAGATCGGGCAATTAATGGCCAAAGCACAAAAAGAAGAAGCTGAAAATAAAAAACAGGATGTTGCTACACTTAAATCATCGCTTCAACCAATTTCTGACAGGCTTGCTACTGTTGAAAAACAATTGCAGGATGTATTGGTGAAACTTCCTAACCTGCCATCTGATAAAGTTCCGCCAGGGAAAACGCCGGCAGATAACATTGTTGTAAGAGCTGGTGGCAATGAACCGAAACTAGCTGCAAATGCATTACCGCATTGGGACCTGATAAAAAAATATGATATCGTGGATTTTGAGACAGGCGCTAAAATTACAGGGAGCGGATTTCCATTATACAAAGGCAAAGGCGCAAAACTGCAAAGAGCATTGATACAATATTTTCTTGATTTCAATACTGCTGCAGGTTATACAGAATATCTACCGCCGTTTATGGTAAATGAAACTACTGCTTATGGAACTGGTCAGTTACCGGATAAAGAAGGACAGATGTATTACGTGCAGGCTGATAATTTTTACATGATCCCGACTTCAGAAGTTCCGGTAACAAATATTTATCGTGATGAAATAGTGAAAGAAGAAAGCCTTCCGATAAAGATGACTGCTTATTCTCCATGTTTTAGGAGAGAAGCCGGAAGTTTTGGAAAAGATGTTCGCGGGTTAAATCGTGTTCATCAATTTGATAAAGTGGAGATCGTTCAACTGGTGCATCCTGAAAAAAGCTATGACGTGCTGGACGAGATGGTGAATCATGTTGAAAAATTATTAAACACAATTGAACTGCCTTATCGTATTTTAAAACTCTGTGGCGGTGATATGAGTTTTGCCTCTGCACTTACTTATGATTTTGAAGTGTTCAGCGCTGCACAACAAAAATGGCTCGAAGTAAGTTCTGTTACAAACTTCGAAAGTTTTCAAACCAATCGAATGAAAATTCGTTTTAAAGACAGCAAAGGCAAAATGCAATTGGCCCATTCATTGAATGGAAGCTCTCTTGCATTACCTCGTATCGTTGCTTGTTTGTTGGAAAATAATCAAACTGCAGACAGAATAAAAATACCTTTAGTCCTCCAATCTTATTTTGGCGCTGAATCTATTTAATTAATGGACGCTTACTCCGGCAAATATTATATACAAGGCGGCGAAGAGCAGGAGGCAACTATTCTTTTTTTAAAAGATAGACTCAGCATTGGATTAAGAGATGAACACGGTAATCCAAGAATTGTCTATTGGCCATACGATCAAATTATCCGCGATAATTTTTGGAAAAGAGGGCAATCCCTTGTTCGATGTGGCACTTATCCTGTTCAAACAATTGAAGTGAATGAAAAAGAATTTGCTGATAAACTGGAATTAATCATTAGGGATAGAGAAAGATCATGGCTGGGCCGGTTCATGAATAAGAATCAATGGAGAATGATCAGGATGCTGACCGTATTTATTGTATTACTTGTATCTGCGTATATCTGGCTGGTTCCATTTCTTGCAGAAAGATTGGCTAAAAGAGTTCCTGTTTCTTATGAAGAACAATTGGGTGAAGGTATTTACACTGCCATAAAACCAAGTTTTAATGTCGATGCAGAAAAGACAGCTTATATCAATGATTTTTTCAGAGAACTGAATATCGATTCAAAATACAATATCCGCATAACGGTTGTTAAAGAAAATATTGCCAACGCTTTTGCAATACCCGGTGGTAATATCGTTGTGTATGATAAAATACTTGCCGGAATGAATGGCTATGAAGAGCTTGCTGCGTTATTATCTCATGAGTTCACCCACGTAAATGAAAGGCACACGACACGATCATTATTCAGGCAACAGGCATCTTCACTTTTCATATCAATTATTTTTGGCGATGTCGGCACTATCGGTAACGTGATCGTTGGCAGCGCCGACGATCTGAAAGGATTAAGCTATTCCCGCAGACTGGAGAAAGATGCAGATATGAACGGGATAAAAATTTTAAGCGAAAGGAAAATTGATTGTAATGGATTTATTCACTTATTTGAATTGTTGGAAAAAGAAATAGCACAAACCGGTGGCGAACCAACAGAATGGATCAGCAGTCATCCTGATATTGAAAAAAGAATTGCTTATACAAAATCAAATGAGTTTTTTAATAAAAATGGGGTGGAAATAAATGAGACGTTGAAGACGTTGTTTATGAAAATTAAAACAGCGGATTAAACCGCTTTCATCTTTTTTATTCTCTTATTCATTATCCAAAACCAAACCGGAGGCATCCAATGCAAGTAACATCATTCCCGGATAACCTGTTGGCATTTGCGGGGAAGCATCGTGATGACGAAGGATTTGATATTTGCCCTTTAAAGCCCGGAATTTCATAAGTTTTGACAACCAAATTTAAAATAATATCATCTGCGATTTAACGTTATTGGTTATATATGCCGATAAGAGGTTTAAACTTTTTCTGCTTATTATTGTCTTACCCCAAAATCTTTTTAATGTCTCTGGCTAATCAACTCAAAAATCAGCACCTGATGTGGCGGGCTGGTTTTGGACCCGCAGTGGAACAACTGGCGGATCTTCCTGATATTTCTTCTAAACAATTATATAAGGCCCTGCAAAAAGCCTCTTCTAGAAAACCTGAATATATTGATGTGGCGGATGATTTTCTTAAAGGTTTATGGGCCGGTATTGATGAAGTAGGCCGGCAGGAAAAGATAAAGGATATGAAAGAAGAGGATAGGAAAAAGATCCAGCAAAAACAACGTGAAAGTGTTCGCAGTCTTAATCTTAACTGGCTAAATGTTTTTATAAATACAGATGCTCAATTGAGAGAAAAGATGGCCTTCTTCTGGCATGGTCATTTTGCCTGTCGCAATCTCAATGTTTTTTATCAGCAAGGTTTATTGGATGTTATTCGTCGTAATGCATTGGGCAGTTTTCGGGATATGCTGCATGAAGTTTCCAAATCGGCAGCGATGCTGAATTTTTTGAACAACCAGCAAAACCGAAAAGATCATCCAAATGAAAACTTTGCAAGAGAAGTAATGGAATTATTTACGCTGGGTCGGGGTAATTATACAGAAAATGATATTAAAGAAGCAGCCCGTGCATTTACCGGGTGGAGCTCTGATCTGAAAGGGCAATTTGTTTTTCGGCGTTTTCAACACGATTTCGGAACTAAAACTGTATTAGGTAAAACTGGAGATTATGATGGAGATGAAGTGCTGGATATTTTGTTGTCACAAAAACAAACAGCAAAATTTATCACACAAAAGGTTTACAAATTTTTTGTAAACGAAAATGTGGATGAAGAAAAAGTGAACTGGCTTGCCGATCGTTTTTATCAAAGCACTTATGATATTAGCAAATTGATGGAAGATATTTTTACCAGCGATTGGTTTTATGATGAAAAAAATATTGGTAGCAAAATAAAATCGCCGATAGAATTAATGGCAGGTATACAGAGGATGTTGCCAATGAAATTAGAAAATGAAGAGGCATTGACTTTTTTACAAAGGGCATTGGGGCAAATGTTATTTTATCCGCCAAATGTTGCAGGCTGGCCCGGAGGTAAAACATGGATCGATAGCAGCAGCTTGATGCTTCGCATGCGAATTCCTCAATTGATAAATGATGTTGACGAACTGAATGTAAAAGTAAAAGATGATGATGACCAGATGATGGGACGAAAAACACCGGAAGATGGTATGAAGCCGATGGGTTATGGTAAACGATCTGTTATAAGAGCAACTATTGATTGGAAAGAATATATAGGACATTTTGAAAAAGTACAGAAGGAGCAGTTGATCGGTTCATTAGCATCAAATTTATTACAAACGAAAAGTGGCGTAAGCAGTGAGTTAATAAAACAATATGCTGATGTTGGCAGCAAAGAAAGTTTTATTAAAACAGCAACATTACAACTGATGAGTACGCCGGAATACCAGTTATGTTAATACAAGCCGCTAGCTGTTAGCTTTTAGCTAATAGCAAACGGCTAACACTAAAAGCTTTTTTTATGGTTATCAAACGTAGAGAATTCTTACAGGCCGGTTCCCTTGCCACCGTATCATTGATGGTGCCGAAATTCTTAAAGGCATTTGAAGCAAGAAATATGGTGCCTTCAGGAAATAAAGTTTTGGTGATACTTCAACTAAGTGGCGGCAATGACGGGTTGAATACCGTTATTCCTTACCGCAATGATATTTATTATAAGTCAAGACCAAAATTGGGGATTGAAAAATCAAAGATATTATCGTTGTCGGATGAAGCTGGTTTGCATCCTGCATTGACAGGCTTTAAAGAATTATATGATGATGGAAGTATGGCCATAATGAATAGCGTGGGCTATCCCAATCCTGATCGTTCACATTTCCGCAGTATGGATATATGGCATACAGGCAGTGAAAGCAAAGAATATTGGACAACGGGTTGGCTTGGTCGTTATCTTGATGCACAGTGTAAAGGATGCGATAAACCAACTTATGCATTGGAGTTGGACGATACATTAAGTCTTGCAATGAAAGGAGAGGAGGCAAAAGCAATTGCAATGAAAGATCCAAAACGTTTATTTGGTACAGCCAATCAGCGATTTTTTAAAGATGTGATGCAGCAACATAAAGATGAACCGGGTGAACAGCCTGTAGATTATCTATATAAAACCCTTTCTGAAACGGTTTCGTCTGCTGATTATATTTTTGAAAAAAGTAAGTTTCACCCTTCAAAAGAGGATTACCCAAAAACCGAGCTCGGGCAAAACCTGAAAACAATTGCTTCCCTAATATTTTCTGATATTAATACCAAGGTTTACTATGTTTCTCATGGAAGTTTTGATACGCATGTCAATCAGCAAATGCAGCAACAACGTTTATTTACCGAAATGAATGATGCAGTAAAATCTTTTACAAAAGATCTCAAAGACAATGGACGATTTGATGACGTACTGCTAATGACTTTTTCTGAATTTGGAAGAAGAGTTTCTCAAAATGCAAGTGGCGGCACCGATCATGGTACGGCGAATAATATGTTCCTGATCGGAGGCGGTGTAAAAGAAAAAGGATTGATCAACCCAATGCCCGATCTTTCTGATCTTGATGAAGGCGATCTGAAATATAAAGTAGATTTTAAGAATGTATATGCTACTGTCCTGAAGAATTGGTTAGCAGCCGATGATATGGCAATACTTAAAAAGAAATATGATTATTTGAAGTTTGTTTGATCAATGGCAGATCAATGAATGTCTTTCATCCTTTTTTTAAGAAATGGGACTGCGATCAAAAGTAACACTCCAACACCAATAGAACCAAGCGCAATTTTATTTAGAATATCTGCATAATATGGAAGCGATGCCTTTGCATCATTCTGCACTTCAGCGGGAACACTCATTAATGAACCAATTTTTCCTGCAAGAAATTCGCCAATGGCGGTTGCAAAAAACCAAATACCCATCATCATTGACGCCACTTTTACCGGCGATAATTTTGTAACCATGGATAGACCGATCGGGGAAATACATAATTCACCGCTGATAATAAAAAGATAACCACCAATAAAAGCCCAAAGCGGTATCAATCCACTTTGTTCATGGGTTTTACATGCCAGATAAAAAACATAAAACCCAATACCCATAAGCATAAATGAAAATGAAAACTTCATGGGTGTGGAAGGTTCTTTTCCTTTTTTATTCAGCCATGGCCATAGCCAGGCAAATAAGAATGTAAGAATGATAACCCAACCGGGAGGAAGAAAGTTATTTACAGATAATGGCGGCAGATCAAATCCAAGGACATTCATATCAACATTCCTTATTGCAAATAGATTCAGCGACCCGGAATTTTGTTCGTAAAAAGCCCAGAAAGCAGTTGAAAAAATAATTAAGATCAGCGCCGCAAAAAGCTTATTTCTGGCTACAACTTCAAGTTGAAAGGAAATGAAAAGTACATAGATGATAGCAGCGCCACCCAGCCCAAACATGATATAATCCATCAACTCATAAGAATTAAAAAGAACAACTATTACTGGTATCAATAACAATACGCTGCCATAAATGACCCATTCTGTTTTTATAAAACTTAATAACGGTTTCCTTAATAAATTCATGTCGGGAGGTAACCCTTTTTCTTTTAATAATCTTTTACCGAAATAAAAAACAATAAGGCCAATGATCATAAAAATTCCTGCCAATCCAAACCCATAATGCCAATTGATGCGCTGACCCACATATCCGCAAATAAGACCTCCAAGCGCTGCGCCAATATTTATTCCCATATAAAAGAGCGAAAAAGCACTGTCTTTCCTTGGATCATTGTTTGAATATAAAGTGCCGACAAGGCTTGAAATATTTGGCTTAAAAAATCCATTGCCGCAAATGATGAATGCCATACCATAAAAAAAACTCCAGTCCTGAGGTACTGCCAGTATAAAATGACCTATTGACATCATTATACCTCCAAACATCACGGCACGTCTATAACCTAAAAACCGATCAGCTATCATGCCGCCAAACATTGGCATAGTGTAAACCAATGCAGCATATGATCCCAATATGGCATAACCTTTAGGTTCATCAAATTTCAATTGTGTAACCATGTAAGCAAGCAGCAAAGCTTTCATTCCATAAAATGAAAATCGTTCCCACATTTCTGCAAAGAATAACAGGTAGAGTTGTTTTGGATATTTAGCTGCGCGAAGCTGCGCCTGGCCTGATTCGGGTTGCATATTTATCTATTGAAGTTTTTTTGATTAATTCAGGCCTTTTTAATTTATGATCCGCTTGATCCATTTTGTATGGAAGTAAGATAATAAAACTTAAGTGAGCAAAAAGAAAAAGCGGCGCCAGGCCGCTTTTAAAATTATTTTGAAAAATTTTTATCTCACACCATGCATCATTTTTTTTAATATCGGAGATAATGCATATAAAACTAATCCCGCTAATCCGCATAGGACAACAAATAGCATAAAGAAGTTATAAATGGTTTTTAATTTAAATCCTGCAAAAGTTGGATAACCTACAGTAATGATCTTTTCTTTCTCTATAACATCCAATTGCTGTGCAGTAAGAACCGAGTCCTTTACTTTAAAGATCTCTACAAAATCAAGATTATTTTTAAACCCTTTATCATAATCCACGGTAGTTGCGATCTTATTTTTGGCTAGCATATAAAGCTCTGCACCGGTAGGCGGTTTTTGCCCTTCCAGGATACTTTCAAGGTTAATGTTTTCCTTGTTCATATTTATATAAGCCTCAGATGTTGGTGGCAACAATGCTCCCAATATTCCTGTAAGTACATATCCGCCGGCATTACCTAAGAACCAAACACCCATCAGCAATGATGCAAATCTTTTTGGTGCTAACTTGGCAACAAGTGATAAACCAATTGGTGACAAACATAATTCACCCCATGTATGAAGTAAATAAAGGACGATCATCCAAATGATACCAACCTTACCTGCAGTGCCTAATCCTTTAACTTGTGTTGCGATAATAAAATATCCAAGAGCTATCAGCATTAAACCCCAGGCTTGTTTTACCGGAGAAATTGGCTCGAGTCTTTTTTTATTCATCCATATCCATAAATAGCTAAAAGGAATTGCAAAGACCATTACAAAAATTCCATTGAAATTTTGTACCATACTCGGTGGCATTGTCCATCCTAATATTCTTGTGTCAGTTTGATTATCTGCAATAAATGTTAAAGATGAACCTGCCTGTTCAAAAGCTCCCCAGAAAAACATAACAAAAAAACAAACCACATAAAGTACCCATATCCTGTCCTTCTCCACTTTCGTAATTGTCTTATCAGATAAGATGAGAAAACCAAGACTGATACCAGATGCAAAAATGAAAGGATACAACCAACCTTTGATCCATGTCACGCCGGGGCCATTAAATACAAGATGAAGTCCGTATGTAATAGCTAACATTAACACAAACGAAATGATCATGTTTGTAGTTGTAAACTTTGCACTTTCGGATTCACCTTCGGGGATATCAGATTTTTTTGGTTTCCCGCCAATAGCAACACCCTCCGGGGTTCTGACATATTTATTTTTTAAAAATAAAAAAGTCAATGTTCCTATAAACATCGCCAGCGAAGCTGCAAGAAAGCCCCATTTGAATGCCGATAGATCACGGATTCCATCATGTTTTACATCACCGAAAAAAGGACAAATAAACTGTCCTAATGTTGCTCCAACATTAATGCCGAGGTAAAAAAGAGTAAATGCCGAATCCAACTTGCTTTTTTGTTCTTTCGGATAAAGACTTCCCACCATTGATGAAATGTTTGGCTTGAAAAAACCATTTCCAAAAATGACGGCAAGCAATGCCAGCCACATGATATTTGTGGCTAATGATATATTTGTGGCATATAGGGTCCCGCTAAAAAAAAGTAACAATTGGCCAATACCCATCGTGGTTCCGCCTAACAAGATGCAATTGCGATTACCAAGAAATTTATCTGAAATATATCCGCCGAGCATCGGCGTCAGGTAACATAATCCAAGAAATCCGCCATAAATAATGGAAGCCTCAGTTTTTCCCATCAATAATGCTTCAGCAAGAAATAAAGAGAGCAAAGCTCTCATTCCATAAAAATTAAATCGCTCCCACATTTCTGTTCCAAAAAGAACCCACAAGCCTTTTGGATGTCCTTTTTGTTTATTGGCTTCTTGCAATATGGCCTGGTCTCCGGCTGTTACATTGGTCATACAATCGTTTTTAATTGACTAATCAGAATTTGGTGAAAATATATTAGACCAAAATAAACAAAATCTTTCACTAAGTAATTTTTCATACTTGTTTAAGTTTCTTGGCCGATATTCGCAATGCTTTTAAAAACCAACATCCATTATGCGTGTCCTCTTACTTGGCGCCGGCGGTCGTGAACATGCTTTTGCATGGAAAATTTCTCAAAGCCCTCTTTGCGAAAAACTTTTTACTGCTCCGGGCAACGCTGGTACTTCTCAATGCGGAACGAATCTTGATTTCGGTGTAAATGATTTTGATGCAATAAAAAAATGTTGCATTGATGAAAAGATCGACCTTGTTCTTGTAGGCCCAGAAGAACCATTGGTGAAAGGCATTACAGATTTTTTGATCAGCGATCCGCAATTAAAAGACCTTGACATTATTGGTCCGTCAAAGAACGGCGCACAATTGGAAGGCAGCAAAGCGTTTGCAAAAGCCTTTATGCAGAAATATAAGATCCCAACCGCTGCATATGGTGAGTTCACTTTGGACAATTATAAAGATGGAGTTGACTACATTAACAAACATGCTTTGCCGATCGTATTAAAAGCGGATGGATTAGCAGCAGGGAAAGGCGTTGTCATTTGCGAAAATTATGTCGAAGCACTGGCTGAGTTTGAATTGATGATACAAAGGGCAAAATTTGGTGATGCAAGCAAGAAAGTTGTGATCGAAGAATTTTTACATGGCATCGAGCTTTCTGTTTTTGCTTTAACTGATGGGAAAAATTATGTGCTTCTGCCAGAAGCAAAAGATTATAAAAGAGTAGGGGAAGAAGATACTGGTCCGAACACAGGCGGTATGGGTGCAGTAAGCCCCGTACCATTTGCTGATGAGATCTTTCTGAAGAATGTAGAAGAAAAAGTGATCAAGCCAACAATCAAAGGATTAAAAGCTGAGAACCTCGAATACCGCGGCTTTATTTTCTTTGGTTTAATCAAAGTTGGCGATGAACCTTATGTAATCGAATACAATTGCCGCATGGGTGATCCGGAAACTGAAGTGGTGATACCGCGATTAAAAAATGATTTTCTGGAAATGTTAGTGGCTGCAGCCAAACAAGAGCTCAATAAAATAAAGATAGAAGAAGACGATCGCTTTGCTTGCACGGTCATGGCAGTTAGTGGCGGCTATCCCGGCGAATATGAAAAAGGTTATGTCATTCATGGCCTCGATAAAGTGGACATCGCAGAAAGTATTTTATTTCATGCAGGCACTGTTACAAAAGACGAAAAGGCAGTAACAAATGGCGGCCGTGTTCTTTGCATTACATCTTTTGGCAATTCCATTTTCGAAGCAGTTGAAAAATCAAAAGAAGAATTGCAGAATATTTCTTTTACAGGAATGTCTTACAGGAGAGATATAGGTTATGAGTTTGAATAAGATGACCATGTAGCCAGCATTAGTAATTCTTATCATCGTTCTTTGCGTCGCACTCTTGTACTTCCTGTTCACTATTCAACATTGTGTTACCGTTTCTTGTCGGCCTGAGCGAAGAGCTATTCAGCTATTTTTATTTCTCACAGATTTCACAGATGCTCACAGAAAATGGATCTGTGTAAATCCGTGTCATCTGTGAGATACAATTCACCATTCACGATTACATTTGCACAAATACTCTCCATGTCTGACATGCACTACCACGATTATTTGCAACTTGATAAAATTCTTAATTCGCAATTTCCAGAAAGTGATAAGCAAAATTTATCTGCACATGATGAAATGCTTTTTATCATTATTCATCAAACCTATGAGCTTTGGTTCAAACAGCTCCATCACGAAGTGGATGCCGTTGCAAATATCATGAGTAAGCCAGCCTTGAATGATAATTCTCCCGAATTACAAACTGTTGTTCATCGGCTCAATCGTTGTGTTACTATTTTAAGAGTACTTGTTCACCAGATCGATATTATGGAAACCATGACGCCGATGGATTTTCTTGATTTCAGAGATATGCTTCGTCCGGCATCTGGTTTTCAAAGCTGGCAATTCAAACAACTCGAAGCAAAACTAGGATTGAAATTTGATCAAAGACACGGCAAAGAATATTATACAGCACAATTAAGAAAGGAACATGTTGATATTATTAAAGTTTCTGAAAGTAATAGGTCATTACTTGAACTTATAAATACCTGGCTTGAAAGAATGCCATTGGCGCCTCAGTTATCTGATGATCCAAATTCATTCTGGCAGATCTATCGCAAAAGTTACCAGGGCAGTCTTGCAGATGCAGAGAAAGGAAACCTATCAGCACTTGATGATGTTTTCTTCAACAACCTTCAACCTTCAACTTTAAACGTTCAGCTTTCTCCCGCAGCAT
>DASYQG010000068.1:0-3705 GCA_036005825.1 Chitinophagaceae bacterium
ACCTATTCCACGGTCGATCTTGGATCGGCGAATCTAAAACCCAATAATATCGATCTTGATAATCGTGTTATCGATCTGCAAAATGTTTCATTGAAAAACACGATAGCTGCTATCAGGTTTGGCAGAAAAGAAGAAGCTAGAGTTGTAGTTAAAGAAGTGAAACAGGAAGCGAAAAGCCAGGTGGAAGCTGGTTGGAGAATATTTGCATCCAATATTGATCTTGAGAATAATAGTTTGCAGTTTGATAATGATAATAATCCACGAATAAAATATGGGATAGATTATGGTCATTTTAAAGCCGACTCTGTGACGTTAGAAGCAAATGATCTTTTATTATCTGCTGATTCGATAGCGGGTAAAATAAAAAAAGGATCTTTCAAAGAGCACAGTGGTTTTGTGTTAAATCAATTACAAGGTGAATTTTTATATACCAATACCCAAACTTTTGTAAAAGACCTGGTTCTTATAACACCAGGAACAGAATTGAAACGATATGCATCCCTTACTTATGCATCTTTGAAAGACCTGGAGAAGAATTTTCAAGATGCACAAATCGATGCAGATATTTCAAACAGCCATATCCATGTAAAAGACATATTAACTTTTGCTCCGCAATTGCGATCACAACCTGCATTTGCAAACCCTAATGCTATTTGGTATATCAACCTGCAGGGAAATGGAACACTTCAGACAATGCATATTGCAAATCTGCAATTCCGCGGATTAAAAAATACACAAATAGATGCAAGCGGCTCATTAGCGTCAAATCGTGATCCCAACAAAACCGGCGGAACATTAACGATAAGAAGACTTCATACAAATCAAACTGATATTGCTTTATTTACCGGTCAGCGTTTATCTAATGAACAGATCAATTTGCCGGAAGAATTTGATGCACATGGAACAGTTGCAGGTTCTATCAACAATCTTTCAACCAACCTTACAATTAATTCTTCCGTTGGCACTGCATTAGTAAATGGAAAGTTTACAAATCTCAGTAACCCGGATGCTGCAACTTATAATGCATTGGTAAAAACAAATTCATTGGATCTTGGATATATATTAAGAAATGACCAGTTTAAAAATATCACTGCAAGTGTTACAGTCTCAGGCAAAGGTTTTACACCCGGTAAGATCAATACAAATTTCAAGGGTGATGTTTATGCAATTGTATATAATGATTATGTGTACAGGAATATTAAAGTAAATGGAAATATCAATGGTTCTGCACTAAATGTAGCCACAGATATAAATGATCCGAATCTTGATCTGAATGGAACACTTACCGGAAATGTATCCGATAATCCTTCATTTCATTTTACAGGAATGTTAGATAGTATTAAAACATTTCCACTGAACCTTACCCCACAACCAGCAATAGTAAGAGGGAAAATAGATGCCGACATTCCGGTGATCAATGAAAATTATTTAGAAGCAACTATTTTAATGACAAATGCTTTATTGGTATCAGCCGATCAGCGACTGCCCTTAGATACAATTGAATTTGTTTCCAGTAGAAATGATACTGCTCAGTTCATGACTTTAAGAAGTGATGTTGCTAATGCAAGATTAAACGGTCAATATCGCTACACAGATCTGGGTAAAATTTTTCAAAAAAGTATCGAACCATATTTTCAAATTGCGCCTGCAAATACACTTACTGATGTGCAACCTTATAATTTTTCTTTTACTGCCGATATTGCGAATGCTCCCGCATTAATTGCTTTTGTACCTGGGTTGAAATCATTTGAGCCAATTCATATTGACGGAAGAGCATCCTCTGAGCAAGGATTAAATGCCACTGCTAATACCCCATTTATTTCTTACAATGGTAGTGAGATAAGCGGCATAGATCTTAAAATAAATACAACCGATAAAGGTTTGCAGTTTATAGGAGATGTACAGCATATTACGGGAATTGGCCATAATCTTTATCATACACAATTCAATGCAATCGCATTAAATAATAAAATTGATTTTAATTTAAATATAGATGACAAGGGGGGAAAGGATAAATATTATTTGAGTGGATTATTAACTCAACCATCACAGGGAAATTATACTATAAATCTACGCCCTGATAGTTTAATGCTGAACTATGACAAGTGGACTGTTTCTCCCAATAATTCAATTACAATAACAAAAGATAATATAATTGCTAATAATTTTTCATTGCAAAAAAATGACCAGCGATTATCTCTTCAAACCGAAGGGCAGTTATTAAACGTTGGATTTACCAATTTTCAATTATCAACTGTCACCGCCTTTTTAAAATCAGATTCATTGCTTGTTAATGGCTCCATGAATGGTACAATGGCATTTAAAAACATTTTGAAGCAACCCGTTTTCACCAGCGATCTTATCATTAATGATCTGAGCATGAAAGGAGATACACTTGGAAATGCGGTTATAAAGGTGGATAATTTATCCGGCGATCGTTACAATACAAATGCAACTATAACGGGAAGAGGAAATGATATTGCATTGACAGGTTCATTTGCTCCAAAAGGTGAAAACGATATTGCATTAGACCTGGAGCTTGCTGTAAAACAAATGCAGCTTGCCACTATGGAGGGAGCTTTTGGAGGCATGATAAAAAATGCTTCCGGGAGTGTGAATGGAAATATCAGCATTAAAGGATCGGTGAGTGAACCAAAGATAGATGGCCCGATCAATTTTGATAAAGCAAGTTTTGCAACAACGGTGTTAGGAAGTCAATATCGAATAGATGGTGAAAAGATCATCGTAACACAAAATGGATTTCATTTTGAAGATTTTATAATAAAGGATACAGCTAATAATGAACTTAGATTGAATGGCACAGTGCAAACCCCCAATTTTACCAATTACAATTTTGATCTTGATGTTAATGCCAACAACTTCCAGGTTCTTAATACCACAAAAAAAGATAACAAAATTTATTACGGTAAGCTTGTCATTACATCGAACATGCATGTGAGAGGGACAGAAGCAGTGCCTGATATCGATGGCAATATTACTGTGAATGATGGAACGAACCTTTCTGTCGTCATTCCACAACAAGAACCCGGCGTGGTAGCAAGGGATGGGATTGTTGAATTTGTAGATATGGATGCGCCGCAGAATGATTCACTTTTTCTTGACTATGATTCATTGAATATCTCTCCTTTTAAAGGAATGAATATTATAACGAATATTGAAATAAAGAAAGAAGCGGTTTTTAATATTATTATTGATGAAGCGAATGGCGACTTTATCAATTTACAAGGCGAAGCACTTTTATCAACAGGCATTGATCCAAGCGGAAAGATCACACTCGTGGGAAATTATGAATTAGAAAAAGGTGCTTATGAGATCACTTTCAATTTCCTTCATCGTCGATTTGATATCCAAAAAGGAAGTAAGATCACCTGGTTCAATGAACCCACAAAAGCCAACTTAGATCTAAACGCAGTTTATATTGCTAACACAGCACCAATTGATCTTGTGCAAACCCAGATTGCAGCCTCCTCACAAGCTATACGTAATACTTATTTGCAAAAGCTGCCATTCGAAGTTCATTTAAAAATGACTGGAGAAATGATGCAGCCAACGCTTGAATTTGATATAGTACTTCCTACTGACAAGAACTATGGCGTTTCAAACGATATCATAACCCAAGTAGATAGCAGGCTTGAACAAATAAGACAAGAACCGGGAGAAACGAATCGCCAGGTGTTTGCTTTG
>DASYQG010000069.1:0-3754 GCA_036005825.1 Chitinophagaceae bacterium
CCCACAGGGATTTCTGCATTGATACCTATATTAAATCCGGTCAACATATCATTTTTTAATTTATCGTCATTTTCATCCTTACCATTAATATTCTGAAAGTTTACTCCTGCACGAAGACCAAAACTTGTACCGCCTGTAGGAGATGTTTTTTGCTGTGCCTTGGAAAAAATCATTCCTAAAACCATTACTGCAATTAAACTGATTCTTTTTTTCATTTTATTTTGTTTGTTCTATTCTGATAAAAAATTGTCTTTTAAAACTCATTTGATAAATAGCATGTGTTATTCATTATTTTCCACCGTTCTTTTCTGCTTCTTTCGCAGCCTCTGCTTTCATTTTCTCATTGGCCGAAATAAGGAATTCAACCCGGCGGTTTTGTGCCTGTCCATCTTCAGTGTCATTTGTATACTTAGGTACCGTTTCACCAAATCCTTTGATGGTGAGTCGTGAAGTAGCTATCCCTTTTGCCGCTAAATAAGAGGAAACAGTGGAAGCTCTTTCTTCTGATAATTTCTGATTGTAATCAGTAGTTCCTTTACTGTCTGTGTGGCCCTGCACCTCAATGTTTGTGTCAGGGTATTTTTGCAGAATGGCTATTAACTTATCCAGATTGGTACGGGCAGCAGTTGTAAGACCGGATTGGTCGAAACCAAATAATATCTTACTGTTAAACTCTATGACGATTCCTTCTCCCACTCTAACCACTTCTGCATCTGGAATTTCTTTTTTCATTTCTTCAGCCTGCTTATCCATCTTGCGCCCGATAACAGCACCTGTAACTCCACCTGCTGCTGCACCGATAATAGCGCCCAACGCTGTATTACCCGCTGCTTTACCAATAACTGCACCTGCTGCTGCACCACCAGCTGCTCCGATTACAGCTCCTTTTTGTGACTTATTCATTGTTTTACATCCTGCAGAAAAGATGGCTACTATCAAAAAACTTGTGAGTAAAATTTTAAATGTTTTCATTATGCTTGTTTAAATTGTTAATACAGTATCTTTTTTTATTAATAAATTTTCTTCTTTTATCTCTGTTCTTTTAGTTAAACCTTCAAAGCCGGGTCTTAACCAATAAGACACTTGTTTCTTTTAGGCAGATAGTAAAAATAGAGATGGGTGCTAACCGTTATGTAAACCCGGTTAGTTAATTTCTTACAGGATTATAAAATTTCAATGCTTGTGGCATATATGATTTGATATTGGCAATTCTTGTTTCGTCAGAGGGGTGACTGCTTAAAAACTCGGGGGGCTTTGCTCCGCCGGCTGCAGCCATTCTTTCCCAGAATGGAATTGCTTCCTGTGGATTATAACCTGCCATTGCTGAAAAGTATAGTCCGAATTTATCCGCTTCTGTTTCTTCTTTACGTGAAAAAGGTAAGGTTCCTCCCACAGTGCTTCCAATACCATAAGCCTTCATAAAAAGATTTTGTGTTTCGGCTGGCTTACTTGACACGGCTACTTCCAGCGCAACACCACCTAATTGTTGTAATAAACCCTGGCTCATCCTTTCACTTCCATGTTGTGCAACTGCGTGGGCAATCTCATGTCCTAATACAACAGCCAGTGCCGCTTCATTTCTTGTAATGGGCAATAACCCGGTATATACTACCACTTTTCCGCCGGGCATGCACCATGCGTTTACTTCTTTATTATCTACAAGGTTAAATTCCCATTGATATCCTTCCAGGATGGACGTTTGTCCTTTACTATCATAATATGTTTTAATAGCAGCAGCAATACGAGATCCCACACGGCGAACCATTTCAGCGTCTTTATTGGTATTTGCATTGACAACACTATTAGCAGTCAAAAAAGTTTTATATTCTTCTTTCGCCATGGATTGTAATTCAGTCTCTGATACCAGGCTTAATTGCTTACGGCCTGTCACCATATTTTCTGTACAACTGATAAAAACAAAAGCAACTAAAAAGAAAGTAAATATTTTTTTCATTTGAAATTTTATAGGTAAGAAACATGCAGTAGTCGCAAAAGCCGTTAAAAGACTTATGAAGTAATACTATGTCAACTTAGATTAAACGATTAACGAAGATGAGTCTCTTTATGCAAACAAGTATTATACAATTAAAAAAAATAGTTGTAAGATTCACAGGTTTAACTAAGTAATGAAATGGTCCATAACTCCTGAAATATGTGAATTATGTAACTTATTTGCAAAACCCTATAACACTTATACGTAGAAAGCATCTCAATTTTGTGCTACATTAGGAAAACGCTTCATAAAAGTTGAAAAGTCAGACGACAGAGAGAATAAATCAACTTTTAAAAAACAAACAATGACCATAAAAAAAATTCTAAGAATTGTATCGCTTGTTTTGTTCATGGCGATCACTTTGCCGGCTAGTTCTTCTTTGATTGCTCATGACCCTAACTCAAGAGCTCAACAACTGGAGCAAAGACTTGAAGAAATCAAGAATATCGATAAATCAAAAATAACAAGACTTGAAAAGAAGAGTCTACGGAAAGAAGTAAAAGCAATTAAAAAAGAAGGGAAAGGGAGTAGTGGGGGAATCTATCTTTCTGTTGCAGCAATTATCATTATCATTCTGTTATTGATTTTGCTATTATAAAACAAATTCGATGTACTTTTCTGATAGTAAGCATTTGAAAACAACGATTCAGCTCCTTATGAAGCAAACATTACCTATGTAAATTAGAGCTCCGAATACTCGATTAAAACGTCAGTCCTTTCCCTTGAACTATGACCACCCCGTCAAAATGGGGTGGTTTCTTTTTATCTATCATCATCCCTCTTTTTGCGTCGTTTTCAATCTTCATATTCCTTCTATACTTACATATAGGAATGATGTAACTTATTTCAATGATTGTATAACAATATTACTTAGCAGGTAGCAGACCTTTGCCTATATCATTTAAAAATCATTATTATTATTATTCTTACTATTTTAATTGTTTTGGGAATGGTTGGCGTAATTCTTGGCTTATCAACAACGACGTTCCTATGGATCGTAAAATTAAAAGCATCTTAAACGTAGTTGCCGTGATTGTTGTTGCTGCCTGCAAGTATTTGGGGTATTAATTCCCTGAAAAATCTTCTTGTTTAAAATAAACGCTTTTTTTAAAAAATATTTCAATTTAAAACGCAATTCATTTCTTGCGTAGAAAATTGAAGGTCATTTAATGATTAAATTCAAAAATATATGAAACGATTTACTTATCCAAGCTTTGCTATCGCACTGGTTTTTTCAGTTCTGTTCCTCATTGTATCGTTTATCATTCTTTTCAGTTATCCCGGTTAATTATTGAAACCACTAAAAAATAAAAATTGGTTATTAATTTAAAAAATGGTTTTGCAGAAGCAGGTAATGCCACATTATTTATCGGACGGTTTTTTCGAGAAGTTATTAAACCGCCTTATGAAATAAAAGAATTCATCAGGCAATGCTATATTATAGGATACAAATCCATGCCCTTAGTTGCAATTACCGGTTTTATTATGGGATTGGTGCTAACCATTCAGTCGCGGCCCACGTTGGCGGAGTTTGGTGCAGAATCCTGGTTGCCTGGTATGGTTGCACTTTCATTGATACGTGAAATTGCTCCTGTGATCACCGCATTGATCTGTGCCGGAAAAATTTCTTCCGGTATTGGCGCTGAATTAGGATCTATGAAAGTAACCGAGCAAATAGATGCAATGGAAGTATCTGCTATTAATCCTTACAAATATTTAGTAGTTACAAGGGTACTGGCTACTACACTTATGGTTCCCCTT
>DASYQG010000070.1:0-2520 GCA_036005825.1 Chitinophagaceae bacterium
ACGCCAATAAAAAATGGATTTTTAAAATCGTTAAGCGAAGAGATCATGTTTGCAAATATAACTATACAGTTACTTGCATTATTACCGGTGAAATTAATTCCCTGTTGTAAATACTTTCACCCAATCAACATACATAGTTCCAGTTTGAATTAATGCAGGATTTAAGTTTGAAAAGAAAAGTCCGCCAACAGCAAGATTCAATGTTATTCTTTCTGTTTTTCCAAACAAGTTTGGCACATAACTGCCGGAATTAGTTTTTACCAATACCCCATCAAAATAAAACTTCAGATCATTTTGACTCCAGACCATTTCATAAACATGATAACAGGTTTGCAAACTCACATCTGTGGTCACAAAACCTTCGGCACCGCGAACAAGATTGCGGTTAGCAGTTCTACCATAAAAATAATTTGTCTGGTATTTCATATCCTCCTGTCCTCTTGCTTCAAGAATATCGATCTCACCTTGTGTTGGCCATGGATCACCATAACTCCAGAATGCGGGCCACATACCATAGCCTGCAGGCAATTTTATTCTTGCCATCATTCTTACAACAGGTGAAGAGGCAGATGCAGAAAAATTTGTTTTTGACTCAATTCGTCCTGAAGTATAATTAAAAGTTTTTTGAGTTGCATCAAATGGTGTAGTGGGACCGGAAACAGTTTCCTTTCTTGCGCTGATCACAAGATTTTCATTTGCAACAGAAAGATTAGCCGCCTGGTAAAGTTGTAATTCACTATTAAACGCACCGCCATACCAGGTATTCCAGTTAGTAAGATCGGTTGAGAAACTCTCATCAAAGGTTTTTGCCCATCCCGCTCCGATGATAGCAGTTTCATTAATATCATAGTCACAGATACCGTGAACCGGTGGCGGTGGTGGCGGCGTTGGCTTACCGGTTGCTATTTCTTCGTTGGCTGGTTCAACTATAACAACATTTTTTTTACAACTCGTAAGTACTATTAAAAAGAAAATAAAAAGAGAAAGGATTTGTTTAAAGGCTGCCATAAAAACATTTTCTTAAATGTACCATAAAAAATTATTCCCTTAAAAAGCTTTTAGCATGTATAGTACATTTACTTTATTTCAATTTCGAATAGATCGCCGTATCGCTAAATTTTCCATTGAAATAAAAATTTTCTTTTTTATGGCCTTCTTTTATAAACCCTGTACTTTCCAATACAGATGATGATCCTATGTTTTCAGGATTAAGCAATGCTTCAATTGAATGTAGTCCCAGTATGGAAAAGCCATAATCTACGACAGCATTGATGGCTTCTTTCATTATTCCCTTTCTCCAATGGTCGGGATGAAGAATATAACCTATCTCTGCCCGATAATGTTCTTTTTGAATATTCCATAAACAAATTGTTCCGATGACAATTGATGGATCATTTAACAAAGCAATACCCCAAAATATCGATTCATTTTCATCGACTGATTTGTTGATCTTATTAATAAATTCTTCTGCTTCAGTAATTGTTTTTGTTGGTTCCCTTCCAATATAACGCAACACATTTTCATTTGAACGTAGAAAAAATATTTCATTAGCATCAGTTCCCGCAAGCTTTCTTAATAGAAGTCTCCCGGTCTTTAATTCAGGAAATGGAGTAAAGTTTAGTACCAGCATTTATAAAAATTATTTTTGTAAAGATCCCCATTCATCTTTTGTCATTTCAAATTTTATCTCGCCTTTGCCGTGAACTCCAACTTCTTTCCACCCGGCTTTTCTGTAAAACGATTCTGCCCTTGTTTTTGGTGAAGTTCCTAACCAAACCGTTTTGTCTGTTTTCGTGAAATACCAGTTCATCATTTCATTATGCAATTTTTTTCCGATACCGATTCTTTCAAAATCAGGATGAATGAATAATGCCCAAATATTATTATCTACCAGGTCGGCAATAGCAAATCCAACGACCTGCCCATCGATCTCGCAAACCCATCCTCTTCCGCGGTGGTTTATATATTCTTCTACATCACTATCCGGAACCAGAGCAGGATCCGATAAACGATTTTCTTTTACAAGGTTTCTGACAACCTGTATTTGACTAATATCTTTTACTTCTGCTACGCGGATCTTCATTTTATAAAAATTAAAACTTTTAAAGAAATGAAAAAATATTTTTTGTCTTCACAAGTAATCCACAAATGGATATGATCCTTACAAATAGATCAACATTGAAAGGTTACATACTTACCTTTGCGGTATTAAGAACAATTAAAGTCCCGTTTTGATCCGTTTTCACGATGTGCCTTGCTAATGAACGGTAGTTTAAGACAGATTTAAAAACTTAAAAGAAAGAAAATGGTACAAAAAACCTACTACAAAACAAAAGAGTATTGTAAAGTAAAATTTTCGTTTACAGCCGATGCAGCTGAAACTATTGAAATTCTTGGCTTGAACAGTGATTGGAAGAATTCTGTTATCATGAGCAAGAAGAAAGATGGAACGTTCAGCGCTGATGTAAACCTTCCAAAAGATTCTACACATGAATTCAAATACTTAGTGAATGAAGCTTT
>DASYQG010000071.1:0-4702 GCA_036005825.1 Chitinophagaceae bacterium
TCGTGAAGCAAATAAATTTTGCGCTGATTGTCCACAAGCAGCCTTTCCACGTGGTGGAGCAGATTCAATCTCTAAAACATCTTCGGCGAATCTGCCGGTGGCGTTTCAGTTCATTCACTTATAACAATACCGTCTGCGAAAGGCCTTTTCGAAAAAGCAATTATTGAATCCGGTGGCGGAAGAGATGGTGTACTTACCGGGCGACCTATAACCAAAGAAGGAGATCCATTTTATCCGGTATCAGCAGAAACGATCGGAGTAAACTTCGCAAAGAGATATGCAATAGAAGGAACAGATGCCGCTGCATTAGCCAAACTTCGTTCTCTTACTGTTGCACAAATAGTAGATGGAGGCCAGGAAAGTGCAGGTCCTGGAGGAGCAGCTACTTATTCAGGTCCGATACTGGATGGCAAGCTTGTAACAGAAACCGCAGAGAGTGCTTATAAAGCAGGAAGGCAAACACTCGTTCCGATTATTATTGGATCGAATAGTGCGGAAGTATCCGGAGGTTTTGTAAATGCCCGTTCGAAGGATGAACTTTTGAAAATGTTTAGTAACGTGAAAGACGAAATGAATACAGCTTACGATCCTGACGGCAATACTGAATTTGCTAAGATGCTTACGATGGTCAATACGGATAAAGTGTGGGCTGAGCCAGCAAGGTTCACTGCGACATCCTTTGCCGCGAAAGGCAAGCCTGCATATATTTATTTATTCTCTTACGTTTCTCCGTCAATGCAACAAATGATGCGTTATGGTGCGTCGCATGCGTCTGAAATTCCTTATGTGTTCAACAACCTGAGAGGAAGAAATGGAGCTGCAGTGGATGCAAAAGATAAGGAGGTTGCCAGGATCATGAATATCTATTGGACAAATTTTGCGAGAACAGGTGATCCAAATGGAAATGGATTGCCGAAATGGCCCGTCTATGATCCTGTAAAAAATGAAATTCTCGAATTTCAATCTGATGGATCTGCAGCCGGAAAACCAGATCCAAAGAAAACAAGATTGGATATAATGGAAAAAGCGGCTGCCAAAAAACCTATGTAGTTGAAAAGAAGAATAGAAACATGCAAAAAGTAAAACTGAATAATGGAGTTGAAATGCCGATACTTGGATTTGGAGTTTTCCAGGTAACTGACTTGGCAGAATGTGAAGGAAGTGTAGTTGATGCTATTGAAACAGGCTATCGTTTGATTGATACTGCTGCATCTTATATGAATGAGGAAGCAGTTGGGAAAGCAATTAAGAGTAGTGGGATAAAAAGAGAAGAGCTCTTTATCACAACAAAACTTTGGATACAGTCAAACGGTTATGATGAAACAAAAAAGGCTTTTGAAAAATCTTTAAAACGGTTGCAGTTAGATTATTTAGATCTATATCTTATACATCAACCATTCGGAGATGTGTATGGAGAATGGAAAGCCATGCAGGACTTGTACAAAGAAGGAAAAGTAAGAGCTATTGGTGTAAGTAACTTTCATCCTGATCGACTCATTGATTTGATCATTCACAACGAAATTGTTCCGGCAGTAAATCAAATTGAAACTCATCCATTCCATCAGCAAATTGAAACGCAGAAATTTTTAGAAGAGAATAATGTACAGATCGAATCATGGGGGCCATTCGCCGAAGGCAAAAACAATATTTTTAAAGATGAGTTGTTGCTTTCAATCGGAAAGAAGTATAACAAATCAATTGCACAGGTTATTCTTCGCTGGCTTACGCAAAGGGGAGTAATTGCGATCCCAAAATCAATTCGCAAAGAAAGGATGGAAGAGAACTTCAACATTTTTGATTTCAAGTTGAGTGAAGACGATATGAATCAAATTAAAAAGCTCGATACAAAGGCGAGCCTGTTCTTTGATCATCGTGATCCGGCAATGGTAAAATGGTTGGGCGAAAGAAAATTGAATGTTTAATAAAAACAAGAAAAAATAAATTCATCATGAAAAAAATATTATACTCGATTGCCTTATTTGCAGCTCTTTCTACCGAAACAGTTGCGCAGGATGCTCCCATCTTTCCAAAAGGTGAAATATCCACCACTGACAACCACACAGGGACTGTTTGGCTGACGGAACTAAATACACCTGACAGCATATTCAACTTTAGCCTTGCGCAAGCAACATTTGCGCCGGGTGCGAAATTAGATTGGCATATTCATCCTGCTGGTCAATACCTGCTTATTACCAAAGGCGTTGGTTATTACCAGGAGCGGGGAAAGCCCATACAAATAGTTCATAAAGGAGATATAATTAAATGTCTTCCCGGTGTTGAGCATTGGCATGGTGCATCACCAGATAGCAGTTTTACTTATGTTGCTACTACACCTACTCAAAAAGGAAAAACAATTTGGTTAAAGAGGGTAACAGATGAAGAATATAAGAAGGTAAGATAAAAAATAGTTATATAAACTTGTAAATAATAATAGCATTATGAAATTAAAAATTCTCGGACTGATTTTGTTAACAATGAGTGTGCAATCTTCTTATGCACAACAGCCACCAACGAAATCAATTAAGACGGCAACCAACAATACACCTGAACAACAGAAGATCATCAACCTTTCCAAACAGAAATGGGATTGGATGTCGAAAAAGAATGTAGATTCTTTAAATGTGTTGTTTGATGATAAAGCGATGTTTATTCATATGGGAGGTACCTGGGGTAAAACCCAGGAAATTACTACCATTAAAAGCGGTGGCATCTGGTATAAGAAAGCTGAGGTGTACTCTGTTGTAGTGAACATGTTTGGCAACACTGCCATCCTGTTAAATGATATTGATTTGGAAGCAGTAGTTGGAGGAAATACCGTCACCAATCCTTTTATGGTGACCGAGGTATATATCAAAGAAAATGGCAAATGGAAGATGGGCTCACTCACGTTTTCGCATTTGATGAGGCCGGTTAAAATGAAATAACAATACTTATGGCGCATATGCTTTTGACATCTTTTCTTTTGATCTTAGGTTGTTCTTCATCACAAATGAAGAAAGTAAATGATAAAATGGATTCTACAATAAACGCCGACAAAATATTGATCGTGTATTTATCACGGACAAATAATACAAAAGCAATAGCGGAGATTATCAACAAGAACGTGGGTGGAAAATTGATTGCACTTGAATTAGAAAAACCTTATCCTGAAAATTATCAGCAAACGGTGCAACAGGTAGTAAAAGAAAATGAAACAAATTATCTGCCACCGTTGAAAACAAAAATAGATAGCATTGAAAAATATGATTTCATATTCCTTGGCTTTCCTACCTGGGATATGAAGATGCCTCCACCCGTGAAAAGTTTTTTACAACAGTATAACCTCAGCGGAAAAACGGTAATTCCATTCAACACGAATGCTGGCTATGGTGTAGGAAGTAGTTTTCAAACAGTAAAGGAACTATGTCCGGATAGTAAAGTGTTGGAAGGTTTTGAAATGAAAGGCGGAATAGAAAGAGACGGCGTACTTTTTGTTATCAAAGATAAGAAGGCCAAAGAAGCAGAAATGAAAGTGAAAAAATGGTTAGAGAAGCTGAAACTCATCAAAGAAGCACCTTAATAAATTCGTAACTTTAATTCGATCGTAAAAGATCAAAAGATCTCAAAAAATAAATTTCCGAAAATGACACAGCAAAAAACTTCCATTAACAGGCGATCATTTTTAAAATCTTCAGCACTTGCCGGTGGCGGATTGATGATAAGTTTTAGTGCCCTGGCAGAACTTGACCTGGCAGATAAAATAAATGAGCTTGATCTTCCTGACCAATGGTATGAATTAACGGGGTATATAAAGATCACACCCGATAATATCATTAAGATACTTAACCCTAATCCCGAGTTTGGGCAAAATGTGATGACATCACTTCCGATGATCGTTGCTGAGGAATTGGATGCAGATTGGAAACAGGTAGTGGTAGAAATGGGACCACATGACAATGTGAAATTAGGACCGCAATTTACCGGCGGAAGCAATTCAATGAGGATGTATTGGAAACCACTTCGCGAGGCAGGAGCAGCGGCCCGTCAAATGTTGATGGAGGCTGCGGCACAAACATGGGGTGTGCCTAAAGAAGAAGTGACAGCTAAAGCAGGAATGCTTTATCATGAAAAAACTGGTAAGTCAGGAACCTATGGCAGCTTTGCATCAAAAGCGGCAGAAATTCCTGTTCCAAAAGGGATGAAGTTAAAAGAACCAAAGAATTTTAATGTAGTACGAAACTCAAAGAAAAATGTAGAGGGTTTAAAGATAGTGACAGGCAAACCTCTTTTTGGATTGGATTATAAAGTGGATGGAATGCTGATCGCAATGATCGAACATCCACCTGCTTTCGGGATGAAACTTAAATCTTTTGATGCATCTGAAGCTTTGAAAATGCCAGGCATCAAAGATGTTTTTAGCCAAAAATTATATGAAGATGGTTTTGAACAGGGAGGTTTTGATACCAGGTCATTCAACGATCTGCTGGTAGTGGTAGGCAAAACCACCTGGGAAGTAATGAAGGCCCGTAAAAAATTAAAAGTAACCTGGGAGCCAGCTGGCGATACAAAAAACACCATGAGTGGAAAAAGAGAAGTGGTAGTTCCTGGAGAGCTTGAAAATACCAGTACTCAGCTTGAAAAAATGAAAGAGTATGCGAACAAACCTGCTCAACAATTAAGAAAAGACGGAGACCCTGAAACGGCTTTTAAAAATGCCGCTAAG
>DASYQG010000072.1:0-7570 GCA_036005825.1 Chitinophagaceae bacterium
GATGAATTGATGGGTCGTCTTGTTCGTTTTGTTTCTTCACATGAAGTTGGTCACACACTTGGCCTTCGCCACAATTTTGGTTCGAGTTCATCAGTGCCAGTTGAAAATTTAAGAAATAAAGAATGGGTTGCTAAAAATGGACACACACCATCGATCATGGATTATGCCCGTTTCAATTATGTAGCACAGCCTGAAGATGGATTAAGCGGAGAAGAATTACAAGGCCGCATCGGTGATTATGATAAGTGGGCTATTGAATGGGGTTACCGGCGTTTTTATGAATTCAATTCTCCTGAAGCTGAAAAGGGAAAATTAAATCAATGGACAAGAGAGAAATTAAAAGACCATCGTTTATGGTGGGGTGATGGTGAAAGCAACCAGGATGATCCTCGTTCACAAACAGAAGACTTAAGTGATAATGCGGTAAAGGCAAGTGAATATGGAATTAAAAATCTTAAGCGAGTTGTTCCGGAATTAATGAAATGGACAAAACAGGATAATGAGGATTATACAAACCTTTCAGATGTATATAACCAGGTAACAGGCCAATTCAGCCGTTATATGGGTCATGTTTCAAGAAATGTTGGTGGTATTTATAAAACACCAAGGGTGGTTGAAGATGCAGAACCTGTTTATGAATTTGAACCAAAAGCAAAACAGGCTGAAGCGGTCGCATTTATCAATCAACAATTGTTTGTCACACCAACCTGGTTGATCAGCAACGATATTTATGCAAAGACCGGCGCTAGTCCATTAACAGTTATTGGAAATATCCAGGACAATACATTGAATCGTTTTTTTAGTGCAAATACTTTGAATAAATTAATAAATGCCGAAACTGCACTCGGCAACAATGCTTATAGAATGACCGATCTTTTCAGTGATGTGAAAAAAGGAGTGTGGTCAGAATTAAGCACCAGGAAAACGATAGATGTTTATCGCCGGAATCTTCAGAAATCGTATGTGAATATTTTAAGTAATTTATTGAACCCTGCTGAAATTACTATCAATTTGGGTGGCGGCGGTTTTAATTTTGCACCATCAGTAAATACAGATAAATCAGATATTAAAAGTTTGGTTCGGGCACATCTTACTTCTTTAAAAGCAGAAGTAACTGCAGCGGCAGCTGCAATGGCGGATCCAATGAGCAAATATCATTTACAGGATATTGCAAAAAGAATAGATGAAGCGTTGAATCCTAAAAAATAATTTTGCCGATAATTGAAAAGGGTGGTTTTATAGCCGCCCTTTTTTATTTAATTAACCAGTTGTCAAATTTTATAACTTTGGATTGACCGACTTCCTTACTTTGCATTACACAAATGAGATACAGCGATATTTTATCAATTGCATTCCGTTCTGTTCGAAGTAATATGCTTCGTACGGTGCTTACGGTGTTGATCATTGCATTAGGCATTACTGCATTGGTAGTAGTAAATACAGCCATTAAAGCAATTAATCAAAAATTTACAGAAAGTTTCTCTACCATGGGCGCCAGCGGGTTTACGATCCGATACAAACAAAGAAACATTCATTTTGGGGGCGGTGGTAATTCAGAAATAAAAAAAGAAAAAAAAGGAAGTAAAAAAGAAAAGAAATCAAATCTTGATAAAATAATCAGGAAAGAAGAAGCGGAAATGTTCATACAGAATTTCAAGTTTCCCTCCTCAAAAGGAGTTTCTGTATTTGCAACGAGAAATGCGATCGCTTCTTATGAGACTAAAAAAACAAGCCCCAATGTTGTATTATTTGGAGGTGACGAGAATTATATGATCCTGAATGGATACAAATTAAGAGCGGGGCGGAATCTTAACCAGGCAGATGTACAATCTGCAAGAAATGTTTGTATAGTAGGTTATGATGTAGCAAAAAAACTATTCAACGACAACCCCGACAGAGCTGTCAATGCAATTATCCGGGTACAGAATATTCCTTATCGTGTGATAGGAGTGCTTGATAGCCGTGGCTCTTCATTCGGGATGAGTTTGGACAACAGGATCTTTACAAGTTATACAAATGTTCACCGTCAATTCAGTTCAGGAATTAGTTATGTAATAGCGATCATGACTGATGATATAAAAAAAGTGCAGGTAGCCATGGGCGAAGCAGAAGGTGTATTCCGTTCGGTAAGAAAATTGGCAACTACGGAAGAAAACAATTTTGTACTCGATCGTAATGATAGTGTTGCCGAAAAAGCGATGAGCAGTCTTGGTATGATCTCCTTGTCTGCACTCGTTATTGGATTTATTACCCTGATCGGTGCAGCCATTGGCTTAATGAACATCATGTTAGTTGCCGTAACAGAAAGAACCAAGGAAGTAGGATTGATAAAGGCGATCGGTGGAAAAAGCAAAACAGTCAGGGCTCAGTTTCTTATGGAGTCTATTATTATTAGCGTACTGGGGGCCATGTTGGGGATCATATTTGGTATTTTAATTGGAAATCTTATATCCATTGCTATCAATACAGGATTTGTTATACCCTGGAACTGGGTAATGTTGGCGATAGCTATTTGTTCGGTCGTTGGATTATTGGCAGGTCTGTACCCGGCACTAAAAGCTGGCAGGCTCAACCCCATCGAAGCACTTCGATATGAATGATCTTACTTTATAAGGAAGCAGCAATTTGGTTTTACCCTTAGACTGAGACTAACCCTTGTTTGTGGAAGGGCAAAAAAATAACAGCTTCTTGTTTCAGAACAAAAAATCCTTAACTTGTAACGCTCTGGTTAAAAATTTTTGCAGGGGCATTTGGAGCATTTAACTTTTTTTTCCTTAGCATTGTATCCCTGAAAAAATCAAAACTCTTTTTAAAAATTTTAAACACTAAAAACTAAGATCATGGCTGAAACAAAACCGACTGCAACAGCAAGTGTGAAAGCAACTTCAGTACAAGCGAAAAAAAGCAGTAATGCCATCTCATGGCTTGCCCCAATTATTTGCCTTATTGCCGGTTATCTTATCTGGCGTTTTATTCTTGGAGACGCTGATGGATTTAATCAGCCCGATAAAAGCGGTGGCTTCTGGCCAAAGCATGACAAGCCAAAGGGAGCAATGAGTGGTATTTACATGGGAGGAATTATCATCCCGATCCTTATTGGTATGTTCCTGATGGTAGTTACTTTTTCTATTGAAAGATTACTTACAATAAGTAAGGCCCTGGGTAGTGGTTCAATGGCTGATTTTATCCGCAAAGTGCAGTATCACCTTGCCAACAGAAATGTAGATGCTGCTATGGCAGAATGCGACAAGCAACGCGGTTCAGTTGCCAATGTAATGCGTGCTGGTTTGCGTCGTTATAAAGAAATGACTACAAACAATGAACTTAACACAGACCAGAAAGTTATCGCTATTCAAAAAGAAGTGGAAGAAGCGACGGCACTTGAATTGCCTATGCTTCAAAAAAATCTTGTATTTCTTTCAACTATTACTTCTGTTGGTACATTGGTTGCCCTGCTTGGTACGGTAATGGGGATGATCCGTTCATTCTCTGCGTTAGGAGCTGGCGAAGGCGGTGGTGGTTCTGCTGCCAGTGCCCTTGCGATTGGAATATCTGAAGCCCTTTATAATACGGCATTAGGTATCGGTACGTCTGCTTTTGCGCTTATTATGTATAATATATTTACAACTAAGATCGATGCTATCACTTACGGTATTGACGAATCTGGCTTTACTCTTACACAAAGCTTTGCATCTCTTTACAAATAAGAGACAATTTTGTGTGTGGAAATTATGAAACATTGAATCTCAATATTAAATTTTTGTAAACATGCCCAGTGTTAAAATACCAAGGAAGAGCACATTTGTGGATATGACCCCTTTTGTGGATGTTGCTTTCCTGATCCTTACTTTTTTCATTATGGCTACCAAGTTTAAGCCGGAGGAACCTGTCGAGATAAAAACACCAAATTCAGTTTCAACCAGGGATCTGCCTGAAGATGATGCGATACAAGTCACATTTGACAGTACTGGTAGGGTCTTTTTTAGTGTTTTGTCAGAAAAAGATCCCAAAATAAAATATGATGTAATAAAGCATGTTAATGATACAAGGAGCCTGGGATTAACTGATGCCGAAATGAAGAATTTTGTGAGGACACCTTCAGTAGGAGTTCCTTTTAGTGGTTTAAAGCAATTACTGGCAATTCCCCAGGAAGATCAGAAGAATTTCAAGCAACCTGGAATTCCTTTAGACACACTTGGTGGAGAATTGTATTACTGGATCAGGGATGCAGTTGGAACATTTAGCGGAAAGAAATTGCTCTTCCTGATCAAAGGAGATAATAGCGCAAAATACCCAGCTTTTAAACAAGTATTGAACGCATTTAAGAAAAATGAAATTTTTAAATTTCAGATGATCACTATGCTCGAAGATGCGCCAGCTGGCTCGGAACTTGCGATTCTGAGGAATAGAGAAAAAGCAGCCAGCAAATAAATAATTTTATTAACTCAAAAAATTTTAATTATGGCAAGTATTGATGAAGGCGGCGGTGGGGGTCATAAAAAAGGACCGGGAGTTAAAAAAGCAAAAAAGCTTTCTACCCGTGTTGACATGACGCCAATGGTTGACCTGGGCTTCTTGCTAATAACATTTTTCATTTTTACTACAACCATGAGTAGTCCAACAACTATGCAGTTGTATATGCCCAAGGATACTAAAGATGAAGATCAGAATAAAGCAAAGGAGTCAGGGGCACTTACTATTATGCTTGGGAAAAATAATGTTGTTTATGTTTACAGAGGTCAATTACTGCCTGATGCTTCTAATCTTCATACAACAACATTTAAAGGTATACGTGATACTATCATTCAAATGAAAAAGGATGTAATAAATGCCCATGTGCATGATGCGGGCTGTACAAAGATCCAGGAAGAAGCAAGGGTAGGTAATCCTAATGTAAAACCTCCAATTCTACCGGATCCTAACTGGAAGAATGCCTGTCTTGATAAGGACCTGGTTATTGTCATAAAACCCGATGATGAGGCTACATATAAAAACACGATCGATATATTAGATGAAATGGCTATAAGTGCTATTAAACGTTATGCAATGGTTGATCTATTCCCCATAGAAAAGGATTTAATTAAGAAAATAGAGAGCGGAAATTAATTAACCCATTATAATGTGGAATTTCGTTAGTTCTGCATCTAATTTTTAAAGAAACTGCAATGGAAATAAATAAAATCTTGTCAAGTGATATTCTGGATCTTCTTTTTGAAGACAGGAATAAAGCTTATGGCGCGTATGAGCTACGCAAAACATACAAAAAAAGGCTTACGATAGCTTTGCTTTGTACTGCAGCTGTTGCGTTACTTGCACTAGGTGGTTCCTTTCTTGCAAGCTCCCTGAAAAAGAATGCGGGTAAGGTGCAGGTCAGAGAGTTGACTCTTACGGAGTTAAAACAGGAAGAGGAAAAGAAACCTGAACCTCCTCCGCCACCGCCACCAAAACAGGAGCCTCCTAAAGTGGAGATGACAAAATTCACTCCTCCCAAAATTGTAAAAGATGAGGAAGTGAAGAAGGAAGAAATACCACCTGAAGTAAAAGACCTGGAAGAAACCAAGATCGATGTAAAGAGCCAGGAAGGTATTAAAGACGAAGGTCTTGCTCCGGCTGTCGTTGATGAAGGTAAACAGGTAGTGGAAGCGAAGAAAGATGAGGACGAAAATAAGGTCTTCGAAAAAGTGGAAGTGGAAGCAAGCTTTAAAGGTGGCGAAAGAGAGTGGCGTAAATATCTTGAAAGAAACCTTGATCCGAATGTACCGGTAGAGAATGGCGCAGCCGAAGGAACTTACACTGTTACAGTTCAGTTCATTGTTGATAAAGAAGGAAAGATAAGTGATGTAAAAGCGTTGACAAACCATGGTCACGGTATGGAAGAAGAAGCGATCAAAGTAATTAAGAAGGGACCAGACTGGATACCTGCCATTCAAAATGGACGTAGCGTAAAAGCTTACCGGAAACAGCCAATTACTTTTGTAGTAGCATCAGAATAAAAATTCTTTCTACTGAGCAAATAATTAAATCCCTTCCGACTTGTCGGGAGGGATTTCTATTTTTGGGCAATGCAGGGAAAATTGACAGGATGGGATGACACAATTGTAGCATTAGCAACACCGCCTGGAATTGGCGCTATTGGTGTTATCCGACTAAGCGGTAATAAAGCGATTGGGATTGCAAATGATCTATTCCCGTCAAAAGACCTTACACAACAAGCTTCGCATACAATTCATGTTGGTGTTCTAAAAGATAAAGAAGCAATACTTGACGAGGTTGTTATTTCAATATATAAAAACCCAAGATCGTATACGGGTGAAGATGTAGTGGAAATCAGCGGTCATGGATCGCCATTTGTTTTGCAACAAATTATAAATGCCTGCATACAACATGGTGCAAGATTGGCAAAGCCCGGCGAGTTTACACAAAGAGCATTTTTAAAAGGCAAGCTTGATCTTGCTCAGGCCGAAGCTGTTGCGGACCTGATAGCATCAAATACGCAGGCTTCGCAAAAAACAGCGTTGCATAATATCCGTGGTGGGTTTTCAAATAAACTAAAAGAACTAAGGGAACAATTACTGAAGTTTTCAGCGCTTATAGAATTGGAACTTGATTTCAGCCAGGAGGATGTGGAGTTTGCAGACAGAAAGCAATTTTATGAATTGATAAATGAATTAAGTAAACTAACCGATCAATTGATCAATTCTTTTCGTCTTGGAAATGTAATAAAGAATGGGGTTAGCATAGCGATTGTCGGTAAACCAAATGTGGGAAAGTCAACTTTACTGAATGCGTTATTACAGGAAGACAGGGCAATTGTAAGTGATATCCCCGGTACTACAAGAGATACGATAGAAGAGATCATCAATATCGATGGTATTCTTTTTCGATTGATCGATACTGCCGGCATACGACATCACACAAGTGATGTAATTGAAAGCATGGGTATAGAGAAAAGTTTGGATAAAATCAAAACTGCTGATCTTGTTTTGTATTTGTTTGATGTGGATGAGGAAGTAAAAGAGATACGCAGTCTGCACGAAGAATTTAAAAAAAGAGAACTTAATTTTTTACTTGTTGCAAATAAAACTGATAAACAGGATGAATCTATTTCAAAAGATAAATTTTCTTCCATAGAAAATATCGTATTCATTTCTGCAAAGGAGCATAAGCATTTGGAAGTTTTGAAAGAAAGAATGGTAGACAAAGTAATTTCAGGAAAAGTACAACCAGAAGATACTATAGTTACGAATGCACGACATTATCATGCATTGAAAGAAGTGGCAAAATCGCTATCTGATATAAAAAAGGGACTACATGATAAACTTGCAGGGGATCTGCTTGCTTTAGATATTCGAAGAGGACTTCATTATCTTGGAGAGATAACAGGAGAGATCACAAATGAAGATCAGCTTGATTACATCTTCAGTAAGTTCTGTATCGGAAAGTAGAATTGTACAAATTAAAAAGTACTAAATAATAAAGATGTAACTAAACCCTGCTATGAGACAATGAGTAAAATCTTAACTCGAGGGTATTATTGATTTTCATAGGTACCTTAGCCACCAATGTTTGG
>DASYQG010000073.1:0-4977 GCA_036005825.1 Chitinophagaceae bacterium
CTTACACCTGTTATCATTATTGCTGAAAAAAGAATTGAAAAGTATGTAGGCCATGATACTGCTAAGAAAATGAAAAGGGCAGCAATGGGGCAGGAGCAGGATGCATTTCCAAATATTCCAACGGCAGGATGAAATAGATGATAGTTTTTAAGATGACAGGTGATAATTAAGTTTCAAAATAAGACGCTAAACTATCATCTACTAACTATCAGTTTTCATCTATTCCTGATCATTCTTGCAACGATCTTATCGATCGGCAGTGTTACTGTTTCATCAGAAAAATCTTCCCAATCTATTAAGCGAAAAGTTTCTGTTTCACCTGTATTATTATATATTTCCATTTGCTTTTCGTCAAAATCAAATGGCTTGCTGCGTAAGGGCACTTTCAATTCTTCTAATTGCTTTGCAAAATAATAAATAGAGATTATTTGATCTTCAGGTCTGAATGCAGACACCTGGAAATAATCTGTTGTATAAAGGTGATCGCCAATTTCAGCTTCAATACCTAATTCTTCTTTCAGTTCTCTTTTCAGGCAATCTCTTGTCCCTTCTCCAAATTCCAATCCGCCTCCCGGAAACTTAGTATACAATCCACCTCGTATATATTCATCAGAAACTAATATTTGTTTCTGATCATTTATAAGAATGCCATAAACACGGAGATTAAAACGATGCATCAGGAAAAATTATAGTGAAGACAAGGGAAGTTTATTAGATTTCTATACTTCCGCTAAATACTCTTTCAGCAGGCCCACAAAGCCAGATATTTCTGAACTTACCGTCTTCTATACGATCATATTCCACATTCAGCTTGCCACCCAGCGTTTTTACCTCGACTTCATTAAAACCATTTTCATTGTGATAGCAAACAAGTGCAGCAGCTGTAACGCCGGTGCCGCAACTGAGTGTTTCATTCTCAACACCACGTTCATACGTTCTTACGAAGATTTTGTCGGGTTCATCAAGCTGCTCAACAAAATTTACATTGATACCTTCTTTTTCAAAATCACGGCTATAACGGATCTCACGGCCCTTTTTAAAAACATCATAGTCGGCAAGATGCGGGATCATTTTTACATAGTGAGGCGAGCCGGTATCGACCAAAAAATCGCTATGATGATTGACGATGGCATCAACATCATTCATTTTTAAATAAACAATTCCGTTTGTATCGATCCTTGCCTGGTGTTCACCATCTGTTGCGATAAATTTATAGAGCTCTTTTTGTATACCAATGCTCTCGGCAAATTTTATAAGGCAGCGGCCACCATTGCCGCACATGGTACCTTCACGACCATCGGCATTGTAGTAAACCATTTCAAAATCATATCCCGGTTTCTCATTCAATAACATCAGGCCATCTGCGCCTATTCCAAAACGGCGATCACATAGATCTTTTATCGTTTCCGGGTTAAGCTGAAGGTTATGTCCGTTACGATTATCAATGATCACAAAATCATTTCCGGTACCCTGGTATTTAAAAAAATCTGTCTTCATTTCTATTTCTTATACATTTTGAGAAACAATTTCTAATACTTTAACAATCAGGTTTTCAACCGCAGCTTTCCCGTCTTTTGAAAACTCTTTCCGTACTCTATTTGCTATAACGGCATTTAAGGAGAGACAGTTGTGTCCAAGAAGCCTGCTTAGTCCATAAATAGCCGATGTTTCCATCTCAAAGTTAGTGATCCTATGCTGACCAAAACGAAATTGAGTAAGTCGATTGATTAGTTCGGGGTTGCTTATTCCAAGACGTAACACTCTTCCTTGGGGGCCATAAAAACCAGGGCAGGTAACTGTAATTCCCTGGTAAAAATCTGTTACAAAATGTTTAATCAGGGATGCGCTGGCGCCAGCAATATAAGGATAGCCTATCTGGCTATGCATTTGTGTGCTCGTTACAAATGAATGGAGCAATTGTTTTTCTTCATCATTTTGTTCAAGCCGGTAAAAATTTAACAGGTTATCTATGCCCAGACCGTGAGTAGAGGCTATGAAATTGTCGACAGGTATCTCTGGTTGTAAAGCTCCTGAGGTACCGATGCGAATAAGATTTAAAGAGGTAAGAGTTGACTTTATTTCCCTGGTCGTTAGATCTACATTAACTAAGGCGTCCAATTCATTAATAGCAATATCAATATTATCAGTACCAATACCTGTGGAAAGAACGGTTAACCTCTTTTTCCCGACAAACCCTGTATGAGTAATGAATTCGCGGTATTCGCCTTTGTATTCTATTTTGTCAAAATGTTTGCTTACTTCTTTTACACGGTCGGGGTCGCCAACAAGGAAGACAGTGCCACCGATCTCATGCGGCAGAAGGTTCAAATGGTATATAGCGCCTCTTGCATTCAGTATCATTTCCGACTCAGCGATGCGTGACATAAGCGTTGGATTATAATCTTTTAAATAAACGGCTTATATTTGCTTCCGTTTCAGGTTCTCCGTAGGAGTCCTTATGGACAAATCTAAAATGTAAAATCTGAAATCAGAAATAAATAGGGTCCTTTGGCCGAGTGGCTAGGCACAGCTCTGCAAAAGCTATTACAGCGGTTCGAATCCGCTAGGGACCTCGAAAAAGGTTATCATATTGATAGCCTTTCTTTTTTTTAAGGTTTGATCAGCAATTTCAAGATTGCCGAATAGCGAAATAAGTGTACAAAACTGTGACCCATTCGTCGCTTATCTGCTCGGACAGTCTGTACAAAGTTTAATAGTAGCAAAGCAGCTGACTAAATAAATCCTTTACACAAATAAAGAGGGCCGCCACTTTCGTAACAGCCCGGTGTTCACATAGCAAGCAGTATTTAGAACCAGAAAGATGCAGACATGCCAGCCGGGATTTTTTTCCAGCCTTTCTGGATCGTTTTTTTATAAATATTTTTCCCTGAAAATTTTAAAATATTATTGGGTTCAAAATGGAGGTAGCCAATACCCGGGATCTCCACTTCAAAACCAAGGATCAGCATTTCTTTTATTGAACTTATAAAACAACTAAGATCGGAAGCCGTGATGTTACTCTCCACCTTCATGTTTTTAGAAATGAAATCCACCAGTTCTAAATCGGTAGTTTGATTTTGATCCGCCGAAAAATTGATCCATTTGGAATAGCCATTTTCTCCAGCGGCAGGGTTTTCTCCGACAACTTCAAATTTTCCAATTTGAGGCAGTAGCAAATAATTATGTTTTTCGAGGAATGCACGAAAGTGTTGTGCGATTTTCATATAGCAGTTTTTACTAATCAGAACAATAATAAAAGGGATGCGGAAAATTTTTGGGCGACGGAGGATCTAAGAATAAGGGAATGGTAATTAAAGCTGTTGGTGGAGGTTTTTCGAAAGGGAAGCAAGGTTAAGGATAATTTATCAGAAAATCAATATCTAACAAGAGTTTTTTAAAAAATTAATTTAGTTCGACAACTGTTTTACTTCTGGTGCTATATAAACGTTGAAGCGAGTCTCTTTTCCTGGCAATGTCCGCAGGTGTAGCGGGCAATAGAAAATATAGCTTAAATAAAACCGAGTCTTTGGTATCCATTTTTACATCAATGAGATTTTCTTTTAAATAATTGTATCGCGACAAAGCCCTTTGTCTTGCGGCTGTTTCTATTACAAAACGGTACATGCCAGAAGAGTCAACAGGCTTTGTTATTATTGAGGTTGTATCTTTTGTTTTTGGTAATGAATCGGGAAGAATAACCGGCATGATTTCTTCTTTTTTTACAATAGGTTCTTTCTTATTTTTTGTTTTTGTATAAACAAGATATCCTCCAAAGATAGCCAGCGAAAGCCCGGCAATTATAATCAGCCAGGTTACTATTCTTTTCGATGCAGGTGCTTTTGGTTTTTTGGGAGAAAACATTTCTACATAGTCAGTGAATGAATTTTCGGTGGTAGAGGTCTTATCCCGGCCATCACCCGTATTTTCTTTGTTTTTCTCCGGCGAAGTGTTGCTTTGAATAAATTCAATAGTGCCGAATTTATTTTTTGAAAGTGTACCAATGCCCTCAAATAAATAAGGCTTTCCGATGTTCAGGAACTGGCGGGCAAGCTCAAGGTTTGAATCCAGGTCACTTGCAACAAGACTTTTCATTTTGCCCGTATTTTCTGCAATAAAGCTTACTAATTCGGCATCTTCTTTAACGTAAGCATCATGTAGAAAAATTATTCCCCCCGCATCATCGAGTGTAAACCTTCCAAGACCGGCGAGACTGAGCTGTTTGTTGTTAATGAGGAATTGGGCTAATAGTGGCGATATTTTCAAGATATTTGATTTTAACTGGGTACAAGATAATTATTTTACATCGCTATGGCAAGTTGCTATCATCGCTTTGTAATTTTGCTCATGTTTTCAAAAGAAGAGCAGGATTTCATCAAATACTGGGAAGAGAACCGCAACAAGCAAAAAAAGTTTTTTAAACAAATAGCGATCGGGTTGCCATTTGGGGTATTATTCGCCGTAGCCATGTTCCTCAATTTTACTTCTGGCTGGGATAAAAGGGTTGTAGCGATCACAAAAACCTATCCATCCTTCAAATCACTGATCTTGGTTTTAATAATCGCCATATTGGCTATTGTGGTCTTTATTTCGGTATTTTCCGTAAAAGTGAAATGGGAAAAACATGAACAGAAATACCGTGAACTCCTGGGCCGCTCAAAATCTGAAACTAAATCTCAACCTTAATCTTATAACTTGTCACACGAAGCGATATCTGTATTTGATATTTTAAAAATAGGTGTAGGGCCTTCCAGTTCTCACACTCTGGGTCCATGGCGTGCAGCACAAAAATTTGTTCAAAGCATTTCAAATAGAAATTTATTACAACAAGTCACTGCCGTTCGTGTATTGCTGTATGGTTCGTTGGCAAAAACGGGTAAAGGTCATGGTACAGATATAGCAATACAATTGGGACTTTGTGGTGAAGATCCTGTAACCTTTGATGTGCAATCAATCAACAGCCGTATTGCTGACATTGCA
>DASYQG010000074.1:0-9177 GCA_036005825.1 Chitinophagaceae bacterium
TTCTTTTCTATTCAAGCACCAACTTTTGCAAGTAATAACCCTGTAACATGTAACGGTAATGAAGGATACATAACAATAAGTGGCCTGGCTGCCGGTGCTACTTATTCTGTAAGCTATACTGATGATGGTGTGACTGTAGGCCCCTTTTCGCTCACGGCAAATGCATCGGGCCAGATAGTAATATCCGGATTAAACGCTGGTCTTTATTCAAACTTTTCTTTACTGATAAACGGATGTACAACCAATCTTTTTATCGGCATAGTTTTATCAAACCCGATATTCATTCCGACTTTTACGTCCATTCCACCAATATGTGCGGGTACTACACCACCCACTTTATCATCGGCCTCTAATAACGGAATTAACGGTGCATGGAATCCTGCTGTTATTAATAACAATGCTACGGGTACCTATACATTTACTCCGGCTGGCGGCCAGTGCGGAATTCCGATCACAATAACAGTAACTGTTATTCCTCGTACGACACCTACATTTAGTTTTGGTACCTCGTTAAATATTTGTGCAGGTGGTACGGTTCCAACTTTGCCCAATACATCATTGAACGGTATAAACGGAACATGGAGCCCTGCAGTGGTTGATAACAATAATCCAGGTACATATACATTTACACCTAATGCAGGACAATGTGCTAATCCTGCTACATTTACAGTAACAGTCACGCCAAACATAACACCAACGTTTAGTTTTGGTACCTCATTAACCATTTGTGCAGGTGGTACAGTTCCAACTTTATCTAATACATCATCAAACGGTATAAATGGAACATGGAGCCCTTCAGTAGTTAACAATAATGCTTCAGGTACATACACATTTACACCAACAGCGAGTCAGTGTGCATTGCCAGGTACTTTTACAGTAACAGTCACGCCAAACATAACACCAACATTTAGTTTTGGTACATTATTAAATATTTGTGCAGGTGGTACAGTTCCAACTTTGCCAACTACATCAACAAATGGAATTACGGGTACATGGAGCCCTTCAGTTGTTAATAGTAATGCTTCTGGTACCTACACATTCACACCAACAGCCGGTCAATGTGCATTGCCGACTACGTTTACAGTAACTGTAACACCCAACATAATTCCAACATTTAGTTTTGGCACTTCGTTAACCATCTGTGCTGGCGGAGCGGTTCCAACTTTACCAATAACATCAACAAATGGAATAACTGGTACATGGAGTCCATCAGTAGTTAACAATAATGCTTCAGGCACATATACGTTTACACCGACCGCGGGTCAATGTGCATTACCTGCAACATTTACTGTAACAGTAAATCCAAACATCACACCATCATTTGATATAAACCAATATTCAATTTGTGCTGGTAGTATTCCGCCAGTGTTACCTACTACATCATTGGAAGGTATTACAGGTACATGGAGTCCTGCTGCTGTAAGTAACACTACTTCTGGTATCTATATATTTACTCCTAATCCAGGCCAATGCGCTGTTACAACGACTGTGCAAGTAGATGTCATTCCTAACATAACGCCGACATTTAATTTTGGTACATCGCTTTCGATTTGTTCCGGTGGTACTGTACCAGCATTACCTGGTTTCTCAAATGAAGGCTTTACCGGAGTATGGAGTCCTGCGGTTGTAAGTAATACCACGTCGGGCATCTATACATTTACTCCTGAAGCCGGACAGTGTGCAACTCCTGTAATATTTACGGTAACAGTAAATTCAATCGCAACGCCAACGTTTAGTTTCGGTACATCATTGAATATTTGTGCTGGTGGATCAGTTCCAACTTTACCAACTACATCGACAAATGGAATTACGGGTACATGGAGTCCATCGGTGGTAAACAGTAATGCTTCCGGTACATACACATTCACATCAACAGGTGGTTCTTGTGTATTGCCAGCAACATTTACGGTAACAGTAAGCCCGATCATAACACCAACATTTAGTTTTGGTACCTCGCTTACTATTTGTTCAGGTACTACGGTTCCGTCCCTGCCAACGACGTCAACAAATGGTATTGCAGGCACCTGGAGTCAATCTGTTATCGACAATCAAAATTCCAGCACCTATACTTTTACACCAACAGCAGGTCAGTGTGCAAATCCGACTAACTTATCTGTAACGGTTATTCCAACAATAACACCTGTATTTAATTTCGGCACGTCATTAAGTATTTGTGCTGGTGGAACAGTTCCAACTTTAGCTTCCGTTTCTGATAATGGTGTTAATGGAACATGGAGTCCTTCAGTTGTAAATACGCAGAGTTCGGGTGTATATACATTTACACCTACGCCTATAGCAGGACAGTGTTTCAATAATGCTATGTTTACAGTTACAGTCAATCCAATTGTAACGCCAACATTCAGTTTTGGTACTTCATTATCTATTTGTGTAGGTGGTTCGATCCCTGCTTTATCTCTTACATCGCAAAATGGAGTAAGCGGTACATGGAGTCCGTCTTCAATTGATAACTTAAATTCCGGTACATATACATTTACACCAACAGCGGGTCAGTGTGCAAATCCGCTTGCTTTAACTGTTTCTGTAAATGAAATTCCTACGATCGTTGTAAGAGCAGATACAACATTAAATGATGGTGACCTGATGTCTGCAACTTTCTTTACGGGGACACCAGTTGGTATTTCATATAATTGGACCAACTCAAATCCATCAATCGGCCTGACAGAATTTGGAACAGGCAACGTTCCGGCCTTCATTGCATTGAATAAAGGGAATAACCCGGTAACTGCTACCGTAACTGTTGTTCCGATGAATGGTGGTTGTGCTGGAACGGCAGGTAAGTATAAGATCACAGTAAAACCATTGAATAAAGATGTGTTTGTTCCGAATGTGTTCTCACCGAACGGAGATGGCAAGAATGATAAACTGTTCGTATATGGAAACTATGTTGATAAAGTAGAGATGAGAATATTTAATCAATGGGGTGAACAGATAATAATTATAAATAGTCTGAACCAGGGATGGGATGGAACACATCGCGGCAAACCGCAACCTGTGGGAGTGTATGTGTATGCATTAAAAGCCGTGATGACTGATGGAAGAGTTATAAACCTGAAGGGATCAATAACCTTATTACGTTAATCCAATAGAAACCGAAAAACAAAGAGATGAAATTTATAAAATATTTTACATTCTGTTTGACAATTATCACCGCCAACCAGGTAGTGGCGCAAACAGATCCACATTTTACGCAGAACTATACCTACCCGATGTATATTAACCCCGCGATGACAGGAGGCAGCGATGGTACCTATAGGGTTTCTGCAATCTATCGCGGCCAGTGGGGAAGTATCACCAATCCATACAGAACAACTGGTGTGTCTTTTGATACACGAACAAGTAAGAACCTTGCATTGGGTATGAATGTGCAAAATCAATCTGCAGGGGATGGTGGATTTAACTACTTCAATGCAATGGCATCTTTTGCTTATACAGGAGTCAAGTTTGGCCAGGATGATAATCATAGAATGGTATTTGCTATGCAGTTTGGTCTTATTAACCGTAGTGTGGATCAAACTAAATTCAAATGGGGCGAACAATGGAACCCGATCACAGGATATAATGCTAATAATCCTATAAGCGAAACTTTCAATGCTACTGCAGCTACTACACTTGATATCGGCGCAGGTGCTTTATATTATGATGCATCGCCAGGTAAAAAAGCAAATGCATTTGCCGGGTTCTCTACTTATCATTTGAATAAACCAAAGGATCCGATCATTTCCACTCAAAGCACAGAACTCAATACGATCCCCATGCGTTTTGTAGTTCATGGTGGAGTAAGTTTAAATATCTCAAACCATGCAAGAATTATTCCCCATGCCTTATTCATGCAACAGGGTACTGCCAGGGAAATGATGCTTGGTGCTTATGCAGAACTGAATGTAAATCCGGAAACCGATTTTATGATCGGAGGTTATTATAGGATCAATGATGCGTTTGCTCCGTTTGCAGGATTTAACTGGAAAAATTTTATTGTCGGAGTAAGTTACGATGTAAATGCATCAAAGCTCAGCTATATGACAAGAAACGTGAATAGCTTTGAACTTAGTTTCACCTACATAAAGCGAAGCGGCGCTAAAAACATTTTCGATTTTATCCATTGTCCTCGTTTATAAATTAACCTTTCACTATATTTTATGAACACCATTTTAGTAATAAAGAAAAATATTCAGCGATCATTATTGATAATGATAATCATTATTGCCGGGAATCAGACAAAGAGCCAGGTTGATGAGCGGATAGCTCTTGCAGATAAATATTTTGATTTGGGTGAATATTATACTGCGGCAGGCTTGTATGAACAATTTTTAAACCCGCCAAAAAATGAAATACCAAAAGCTAACTTTCCTATAAATACAAAAAGATACGGACAAAGTGGTACAGCCGGCAAAATAGATAAGATGGATATCGTGTATAAACAGGCGCAGAGTTATCGCTTTGCAAATTACTGGGAGGAAGCAGCGACGAAATACAAAGAATGTTTTGAAAAAGATTTCACCAAGTATGCCGATGCATTTTACTGGTATGCAGTTTGCCAGCGCAGTCTCGGAAAGTATGCAGCCAGTGAAGAATATTTGAACCGCTTTTTGAAGGTCAGCCTAACTAATAATGCGCTTAAGCACTATGCTGAAAAGGAACTACAAACAGTTCAGTTTATAAGACAACAGCTGGCCAGGCCCGACTCTATTTTATTTACGATCAAAAAAACACAAAATAACTTTTCACACGAGAAAGGCATTTTTGCATTGAATAATATCAATGGGAATTATTTCCTTTTTACAAGCACAGCAACTAATTCAGTTGTTGCCAATGGGGAGAACCAATATTATAGTCGCTTATTCTCAGCTACTCTTAATAATGGCACACTGGAAAATGCAGTGCAGGTAACTATTGATGGAGTGGATACAAAACTTAACCAGGGAGCAGCCTGTATCAGTGCCGATAAGAACATTCTTTATTTTACACAATGGAAAAAAGAGAATGGAAAAAATATTTCCTCGATTTATTATTCGAGAAGAGGAGAGACTGGTTGGGGTGAACCCCAGTTGCTTTCATCAATTAACAAACCGGGCTTTAGCAGCAAACAGCCATTTTGTTCTGCTGATGGCAAAACAATATACTTTGCTTCTGATATGCCGGGCGGATCGGGAAATTTTGATATCTGGTCTGCGCCAATAAAGGAAGATGGAACAACCGACAATCCTGTAAATGCAGGCAACACTATAAACACAGCAGGTGAGGAGCAGGCTCCTTTTTATCATGTTGCAAGTGGCAAACTTGTTTTTTCTTCAAATGGTTTGTTGGGAATGGGTGGTTTTGATCTGTTTACTTCAAAAATGAATGAATCGCATTGGAGCAAACCAGAGAACATGGGCAATCCTGTTAATTCTTCAAGAGATGATATTTACTTTTTTGCTCCGGAAGAAAGAGATCTGCTTAAAAATGCGATCATCGGTTCCGACCGTGGATCTGAATGCTGCCTGGAAACTTATACGGTAAATAAATTGCCAAAGAAAAAAATAATCTCAGGGATCGTTCGTGATTGTAAAAGCAATGAACCGCTTGCTGATGCTATAGTGAACATGAAAAATATTTCCGGTCAGAATTTACAGGCAACCACCGCGGCTGATGGAAAATTTTCATTTGATCTTGCTGGTGACATTGCTAACCAGACATTTAATATCACAAAAGAGAATTATAAAGAAAAAATGGCGCTAGCGGCTACAGAAAGTGTTAATGAGTCCGATCTGTTGATCGATATTTATATGAATGTTCCTATCTGTCTGAATAAGATTGAGCCGCCAGAAGAGAAAAAACTGGAGATAAAAGCTGAAAATGTTGTCAGCGTCTTTTTCGATTTTGATAAAAGTCTTTTATTAGACCGAAGCACGGAGCTATTGGATTCAATTTATAATGTACTTGCAGAAGATAAGACTATTACCATCCAAATATCCGGCTATACTGACGGTCTTGGAACAGATGATTACAACAGGAAGCTTTCTGACAGACGTGCCAAAGCCTGTGCTAACTATCTCATTAAAAAAGGCATTGAGACAAGCCGTATAACCTTTGTATCATTTGGTGAATGTTGTCCTGTAGAAATGGAGTTAATTGAGGGAAGAGATAATCCTGATGGCCGAAGCAAGAACAGGAGAGCACTGATCAATATAAACAGAGAATAGAAAATTGTTTGCTTATACGAAGCCGTCCGGATCAATCGGACAGCTTTTTTTATTTTGATTTTGAAGAATCAAAAATCCCAAACAGATCATATGGCTGTTTACTAAACTGATCATTAAAGAACCAGGCTGCGATGAAAATAAGTGTGGCAAATGAAAATATAATAAGTAGCTGGACCCAGGATATTTTTTGAATATCTTGTTTTGATCTTGCATCACAAACTTCACCAGGGCAACGTCGTGCTTTTTCTTTAAAAAAAAGTGGATAAAATTTACAACCCAAACAAATACCAAAAGCCGACTCAAAGAACAGGAATATGAGGCAGATAAGGCAGATGACTCCGGTGATAGGGCTATAGGAATTAATTATCACCATAAAAATAAACATAGTGGCCGACAGGATCACACCAATTACCCATGCAAACTTTTTTTGTTGTGCGCCAACATATTCAGGTGTCTGGTTACTTACTATCAAACGTCCTAATATTAATGTAGGCGAAAATTTAGGATTAATAAAAACACGGATGATGAAGTCAAGAAGGAACCCCGTTAAAACATATTTGATCGGCAAAAAGTTATTTTTAAAAAGGATGAACATTAAGGAGGTGAAAGTTGCTAAAAATAGAATACCTGCCGAAGCTCTTATTTCTCTTTCATTTAAAACACGCATGTTATAGCCTTCTATGTTTTCTCCGAATTGTATAAGTTTATTCATTTATTTATTTTTAGGCAATTACGATTAAACATATTTTTATTTTGTCGAACAGTTACCCAGCCTGGGGGCTGGACGATGAAGAGTGGGGATGTAGAAACATCCCCTTATATGCAAATGAGAACTACTGCTCTCATTATGCTTGTTATGTTTCTTCTAAGCAACCAGGCTTAACAATGGCACAAGAGCAAAGTAGTAAGAAGAATGGCGATGGAAAAAATGAGCTGTTTCATAATTGTAGTTTTTATTTGAAGTTTATATTTTGAAGATCTATCACAGATCCCTTTGCAAGAATATTTAATAAACGGATGCGCTAAATACGATTGTCAATAAACAACAGGAAATAGTAAACAAACAACATGAGAAAGTTCAGGAAGAAGTGTCGAAACGCGGCAAAACCCGGGCACAAGCAACGGCGTAAATTGTATTAGTTGACTTATTAATTGAAAAAATTTTAGCAGTAAGTTGCAGGTTGAAAAATTAACAACAAAATGGATCACATCCTGGATAACATGATCTGGAATGCTATTACCACAGGCAACAATGATATAGCCTTTATTGACGGAGATGTTGGTTGCTATTTGCCGGATATTGCTCCATTTGCAGGGATGAAAGACTTCAATGATATTAATCTTAAAAAATTACATGATTTTATTCCGATCGATCGGAGTGTGGCCAGTTCGTCGTTGGATAAAATGGATCATGATGAAAGCAGGTGGAAACTGCTTCAGCCTATGGATGTAACACAAATGGTATATGAACACACCGTGAATTCATTCACTACCAAGAATAGTCCACTAATTGTTCCTCTTTCAGAAGAACATATTCCCCAAATGATCGAACTAACCGTACTCACAAGGCCTGGCCCCTTTTTACAACAAACGATCAGGTTCAAAAATTATTTCGGCATTTTTATAGAAGGGCAATTGGCTGCAATGACAGGACAGCGCATGCATCCCAGGCCATATATGGAAGTAAGCGCTGTGTGCACACATCCCGATTTTCGCGGTATGGGTTACGCAAAATCTTTGATGCTGCATGTAATGAAAATAATACTGGATAATTCTTTTACTCCTTTTCTTCATGTGTTATCAAATAATATTAATGCCATTGAGCTTTATAAAACAATTGGCTTTCGGACACGGAAACAAATTTTTGTTGATATGATACGACGGTTATGATCTTTCCTCAACATTTTATCGTTACGATTTAACCCTGACGGACACCGTAACTCCAAAAACAATACAGCTGGCCAACCAAATGATTTATTCTTATTTGAATTTTAAATTCAGCGAAATTATGTCTGAATTCATGCCGTTTGTTTTCTGGTAATGACCGTAACGTAATTCCAATGCATTTAGATGTTGAATTTTAAATACTCCATTAGGAGGAGCAATTCGAAAACCTGCACCAAAAAAATTACTGTTGAACTTTGACAAGTCATAATTACTGGTATAATAAGTATCAGCAGCAGTATGCACCCGATAAGGAGCAAAAGAATTGGCGGCAGTTTGCTGGTAAAAACGATAGAATGGCGTAACAGATAAGAAAGGAGTAAGCTTCACTACCGTTTCTAACTGTAAGGTATTGGAGTTAATATTCCAGTCGTCATGATAAAAGCGGTACCAGGTTCTCAATATAAATTTATCGCTGATAAAATAATTGGCCCGGATACTTAGTGGAATTTTTAAACGACTGGACGGAAGATTCTCAATATGCAGAGAATTATCATCAAAATATACACGGTGAAAAGGAAGGCCAAGATAACCTTTCTGATATACCACTTCTCCATCAAGCATTACCTGTAAACGTTGATTAATGATCTGCGACCATGAGATATCAATGCTGTATGTATTGCGGGGAGTAGTAGCATAGTCATCATCATCTCCTCCGCCACCTCCTGTTCTTAATTCAATAGGGTAGATGAGGCTGACCTTGTCAAGATAAGCCTGCAACTTTGCGCCGAACTCTCCACTTTTATTTTTTGTCTTTTTAGAAAAATTGATATTGAAACCAAAAGAACTATAATCGAATTCAGAAGATAAGGACAATCCTGCTCCTATAGTTGCTCCTTTTTTTTCATTTTCCATTGCCCAGGATAAGGAAGGATAAAATCTTGTATCAGCATGTGAAGCGGAAGATATCGTATGCGGATCAATTTTATCAGACGAAGCCGATGTATAATGATCAATGCCAAACTCGCCAATAAAACTATGTTTGCGATATCGTTTGTCATGGCGATATACCTTCAAGTCAATAGAATTC
>DASYQG010000075.1:0-3774 GCA_036005825.1 Chitinophagaceae bacterium
AAAGTTCAGGGTCGTTGGCAATAGCGGCTCTTAATTGTTTCTGGCGATCTTCTACTGCCTGTGTGGCCTCTTTAAATTCTGTGGCAAATTCGATCGATACACTGTTGAAATTATCAAACCGTGACGAGTTTTCCGGTGTCCTGCTTTTTATTGTAGAGGTTTTCTCCTGATCGTTGCTGGCCGGCTTTTTTATAAATAAAAAATAAACCGAAGTCAATGCAATAAAGAAAATAGCAGCGGCAGCACTCCATTTATAAATATCTCTTATTGTAAAATGCTTTCCATTTTTTTTTGCAGGAAGGGACTGTTCAATATTCTTCCAAACTTTGCCCGAAGGATCTGCATCATCAAACTCACCACGATTTTTGTGGATGAATTTTTCAAGATCACTGCTCATATATTTCTCCTTTTTTTAAAAGTTTTAATAATTTTTGCCTGGCTCTTATATATTGTGTTCTCACAGTTGATTGCGCCACTCCCAATATTTCCGAAATTTCCTCATGATCATATCCTTCAAATAAATACAGCGATAAAACTGTTCTGTACCCATCGGGCAATTGCTGCATTCGTTGTTTGATCATATCCACCGTGTACCAGATATCGGTTTCATCCAATTCATTTTCTTCCGGCAGATCTCCGGCTTTTTCCATATCAACAAAGCTTATTCGTTGCTTTTTTAAAAGCGATATGCTTTTGAACACCACGATCTGTTTAAGCCATGCACCGAAAGTTGATTTATTTTCAAAAGAACTAAGCCGCATAAATGCATCAGTAAAAGATTCCTGTAATACATCTTCTGCATCGGCTGATCTGTTCACGATTCTCAAAGCCGTATTGTACATGGCTTTTGAATAACGGTCATACAATACCCTATAGGCAGATGTTTTTCCATCTATGCATTGACGCACCAAAACGTCCGCAGTTGGTATTAAAGTTTCAATCGCCAGGGACAACCGGTTTTATATAAAGTAATCGCTTTTGCCGGAATGTTGCATGGCAGGCAAAAAATTTTTGATGAGAGGGAAAATTAGGGGGTAAAATGGGTTTTGGCGGTTGTTTGAACAGCTGCGTATATTTATAGAGCCAATAATGTCTTTGCTTTTATGAGCACAAGTACTAAAGTCATCTTTATTATCGCTTTCCTGCTCTTGATCTATGGTTATCTCTGTCGCCTGTTGAACATTTACTTTTTTTGGGATAGTAAACATTTTGGATGGATCATGATAGCAACCGGTTTGATGGGATTTTTTATCGATCTTAAAAAAATACTGGAAGCTCAAAAGAAAAGTACTTTTTTACCACAGTTCTTCATTGGTGTAATTATAGTAGCGTTTGGCATTGCAGGCGGTGGAGTTCTTTTACTCAATAACTCTAAAACTTACCAGGATACCATCGAAAGTATAAAAACAGATGGAGTGCTAAAAAGTGAAATGGGCGATATAAAAGGTATTGGGTTATTTCCTTCAGGTACTGGGTTCCTGGACTTTGCTTATAGGGTGAATACAGGCCCTTCGAAATTTTTTATTACAGTTAGAGGTTCAAAGGTTATTAAGGATGTTGAAATAACTTTATACAAAAGTTTACCAACGCAATAGATGACTTTTAATAAATAAGATCAATTATCATCAAAAAGGTCTTTGTACACTTTTTCTTCTTTTCCATTTAATAACTTTACATTCCTAACAGCACCTGCCCCAAGAAAACTAAAGCGAATACCAACAACTTCTCCTGCATCTTCTTTATAAGGTTCCTGGCGAATAAGCTTATCATTAAGAAATATTTTCATTACCCTATTTTTTACTTCCACTTTCACGTTTGCCCATTCTGAAAGATCGGCGCTAAATGAAGAAAGATCATTTGAATTGCCATCAAGATAAACATCGTTTATTGTTAAATTAATATCACTGATACAACCGGGGATCGTAAAAGGAATAATAAATGCACCTTTACTGCAAAGCACAAATATTTTTGCAGTCTTACAAACAGCAGGGCCTTCGGCTAAAATATTTTTTATAGAAGCGTTCAACGTGAAATTATCGCTTTGTAAACCATCAAAAGGTTTTACAATATGATACGTGAGCCATATTGGTTTATCAATATTTTTTATTTCATCCAGAACATTTTTACCTACGCTCAATTCGCCCTTTAGCAATAGGTCATCCTTTTTTATATAAGTTGGAATAGGTTGATGATCGATTGTCGCCATCCAATTCTCTGACTTGATAAAGAGATCATGTTCTTTAATGATCTTTCCATCTAAAATTAATTTAGCCCTGAAATAACCGGGTAGATAGTAAATACCTGTCGCTTCTTTTTGTCCTGGCCGCAGTGTCACTGTTCTTGTACTATCCCATGATTGCTGGATAACTACTCTATTGGGAGTATTTCCTTTTAAGTCCACTTTAAATACGACGCTATTCGGCAGGCCTTCAGCTAATGGCTTGCTGGTAAAAACAATTTCCTTTTCATTTTTGATCGGACGAACTGATTTGCCCGATAAAAATGTAAAAGCAAGTATCACGATAATGACGGCAGCGGCTGCGGTCATGGGCCAAACTTTGTGTTGCAAGAGAAATTTCTTCCTTGCAGATGTCGTTTTTTCTGGTTCCCGCTCATTGAGAGGATGTTTCGATTTAAATTCCATCCAGCTTGCATAGCCAAGAAAGGCAGCCAAAGCATTTAGTGTGGCCGAACTGGGCAGACTTTCATATTTCAGTTTGCCGAAAATTCTTTTTAAAGTGGTGGCGCTAAGGTTCACACTAGTGGCGTCCAGAATTTTTTCGCTGAGCTCGGTAAACTCATAATTGCGCCACTCATCCACTGGCCGCCAGTTTAGTTTTTGTTCAATCAGCCTGATACAGAGCTGCAAATATTCGGTATCATGATTCATTGTCATCTTTCGAAGAGTTTTGTTTCAACTTGAACCAACTTGTACGGCTTTGTACAAAATGCCCAGCTCCTTCTGTCTTTATTTTGATAAATAAAAATCAAGACTATGAAGTTACAGACAATCTCCGCAATCGTGTTCCTCTCATCCATTTTAACAACAGTTAAAGGTCAAATTATTATTCCTTTCAGCGATAAAAGATGGAAAATTGAGGCCCAGGGCCAGTTGGTGGAATTCTATAAAGGCAATGAATGCCTTTATCTGAAAGAGGGTAAGGCCGCACTTCCTGATGTAAAATTTCTGAATGGTATAATTGAATTTGATATCTGTCTTACTTATCAGGTTTCTTTCTCCGGTTTTTTCTTCAGGCAAACGAGTCCAAGCAATTATGAATGGCTTTATTTCCGGGCACAGCAGTCGGGCAACCCCGATGCTTATCAATATACTCCTGTTTTCAATGGTGATCCGGCCTGGCAATTATATCATGACCAGTTTGACGGTGTAAATGATGGCTATATTCATTGGAAGGCTAAAGGGCCTCTTAATGGTTATAACAGTGTGATCGACTATTCTTATGAACGTTGGGTACATGTAAAACTGCTTGTAAAAAATGATAAGGCTGAATTGTATTTCGATGACAAATACGTTGGCACCATAAATAAATTACTACAAGAACAAAGTGCTGGCGCAATAGGTGTATCAAGTAGTGTTGGCGCTATGCGCTTTGCTAACTTTTCTTTCACATCAACAGATGATGTTTCGATCAAAAGTCAATCAAATGTTCCAAATAATATCCCGGCTAATTCAATAATGCAATGGCAGGTTTCAAATTCTTTTAAAGAAGAAGTATTGAAAGATAAGAATATGCTTGATGCATCTTTGGTAAA
>DASYQG010000076.1:0-3570 GCA_036005825.1 Chitinophagaceae bacterium
TTTCCCGGGTGGAAAAGCTGCCTGGTATAAGTTTGTAGAAAATAATTTAAACCCAAATGTCGGCGTTGAAAACAGCGCTAAAAAAGGAACTTATAAAGTAAAAATCAAATTCACTGTAACCAAAGATGGTACGCTAAGAGATTTCGAACCAATGACAAAATACAAGCACGGGTTTGAAGAGGAAGTAATAAGAGTACTAAAATTGTCACCGAAATGGATACCAGCAAAGAAAAACGGAACTATTGTGAATTCTAAAATAGAGCAAGAACAGATTTTTATTATTGCTGTAGGCTGATCATGCAATGGCCCAAGCTGCTTTCACGTTACATCACATCCACATTATTCACCACGGTCACGCTTTTAAAACTTTTATGCTGATGAAGAAGAGCGACCTGCTCGAGCATATCTTTTTTACAATTGGCGATCATCTTTGTATCCCGGGGAAGTTTTATTAATAACTCCATCAAATGCTGGTTGCGGATTCGATTGATAACAGGTTCGGCAGGTCCAACTAAGTATTGGCCATATTTTGTTTTCAATCCATCAGCAAAAAAATGAGCAGCTTTCTCCACCACTTCTTTTATTTTATGCTTAAAAGTAACATGGATCAATCTTGAAAAAGGCGGATAAAAAAACTGTTTTCGTTTTTCTATCTCCTCAGTATATAATTTTTTATAGTCATGCTCTTTCACCAACTGCAGCACAGGATGAGTTGGCTGAATAGTTTGGATCAATACTTTTCCCGTAGCCTCTTTACGTCCTGCTCTCCCACTCACTTGTTCCATTAATTGAAAAGCTCTTTCATTCACTCTAAAATCAGCGAAACTTAATAAACCATCAGCATCAAGAATGCCAACCAGATCAACATTGTCAAAATCCAGACCTTTTACCACCATTTGAGTACCTACTAAAATATCGATGCGTTGTTGTTCAAATTGCTGTATCAATACATCATGTGCATTCTTGCCGCGAACTGTATCAATATCCATCCTTGCGATCTTCGCATTCGGAAATTGTTCCAGTAATAATTCTTCAATTTTCTCAGTCCCAAAATTCCTTTGTACAAAATTGTGATTGCCACATGCTGCACAAGTAACTAAAGGCGCATAAGTTGTGCCGCAATAATGACAAATAAGTTTATTGGAATATTTATGATAAGTCAACGACACATCGCAATATTTACATTGTGGTATCCAGCCACAAGTATTACAAACCTGGTAAGGAGTATAACCACGACGATTCTGAAAAAGGATAACTTGTCTTTGTCTTGCCAGCACTTCATTCACCGAATCGATCAATGGTGGTGAGAGCATTACTTTGCCTTTGTCTTTTTGAAAAATTTTTTTGGTGTCGATGATCTCAATTGGCGGCAAATGAACATCGCCATAGCGTTGCATCAATTCAGTCAATCCATATTTACCAGTAGCAGCATTGTGATAACTTTCCAAAGAAGGTGTTGCACTTCCTAATAATGTTTTGGCGCCAAACAAAGAAGCAAAATAGATCCCCGCATCTCTCCCATTATACCGCGGAGCCGGATCATGTTGTTTATAAGAAGTATCATGTTCTTCATCACAAATGATTAAACCAAGATTTTGAAAAGGAAGAAAAACAGATGACCGGGCTCCAAGTACAACTTTCATTTCGCCACTTTTTACTTTATTCCAGATCTCCACTCTCTCATTTTGCGAAAACTTAGAATGATAAATACCGATATGTCCACCAAAATGTTTTTGCAAACGCCGGATGATCTGTGATGTTAATGCGATCTCAGGCAACATGTATAAAACCTGTTTGCCCTGGCGAATGATTGGCTCAATAAGTTTTACATAAATAAGAGTCTTGCCGCTGCTGGTGACGCCATGCAAAAGACAAACTTGTTTTTCAGAAAACGATGCTTGTGTTTTTTCGAGAACTTCCTGTTGCAATGCCGTCAATTCAAAATCGATCTTTATGTCCTTGGGTAAATATTGAAGACGATCGATCACTCTTTTTTCTATCCTAAGAATCTCTTTTTCAATCAACCCCTTTAACTGCGCTTCAGATGCGTTTGATTTTTTCAACAGGCTTGTCTTGGTTACCTCGCCTTCTGTTTTTATTAAATGAAGATAGCTGAGTAAAAGCTCCATTTGCTTTGGCGCCCTTGTCCAGTTATTTAACAGCTCAGAAAGTTTTTCATCGCTGCTATATTCCGGATTCAGCAATACATAAGTTTCTTTTTTCGGAGAATAAGTTTGCTTTAGTGCTTCCCATACAAAACAAACTTTCTTTTGTATAAGACGATTGATAACAGGATAAACATGGGACGAATCCAGCACTTGTTGCACTTCAGTCAGCTTTAATTCCTTTTTTATCAACAAAGCTTCTGCAACTAAATATTCATCGTGATCCAATGCAGAGAAATCGTCGCCGTATTCATCATTAAAAACCAGGATCGTTTCGCTGCTTAATTTGAAATGAGCAGGTAGTGCAGCTGCCATTACCTCACCTTCGCTGCACATATAGTAAGATGCGATCCATTCCCAAAGCTTCAATTGCTCTTCAAATACGACAGGTTCAACATCCAACACATTCAGAATATCTTTCGCCTCAAAAAAATCAGGTTTCTCATTGTGAATTCTTTTTACAATGCCTGCATATTTTTTATTTTTTCCAAGATTCACTTCCACACGACAACCCGCATGCAGTTGCTCTATCAAATGATCCGGCACAGACCATGTGTAGTTTTTTGGAAGAGCAAGAGGAATGATTATTTCAGCGTACATGTCGTGAATGGTTCCCGATAACTATCGGGATGAATGGTGAATAAAAGATTGCAATTTACTGATAAAGGATTCACGATTGACCATTCACCACTGACGTCTTTATCCACGACGCTTTATACTCCCGAAGTCTTTTATCCATCAGGTCATACACCTTTTGTTTTAATAAAGGAAGATCATGCTGCGTAAACCCATCTACTGGAATTTCTTCTAAAAATATCGCCCTGTTCTTTCCAGGTGTTAATGAAAGTACAGTGTAGTAATTCATCCGATCGTATGTATCAGGAAAGATGAATGGCTTGATCGGCATTTGTGCATCTATTGCCACCCGGAAAGCACCGTCATAGAAATCTTTCAAAGGTTTTCCTGTCATATTAAATGTGCCTTCCGGAAAAACTACAATAGATATTCCTTTTTTTAAGATAGATTTCATATTTCTTATACTCTTTGCCCGGTTATCGGCACTACTGCGATCAACTCTTACAACTGCATATTTGTAAATAAATCCAAATACAGGTACTTTGGCCATCTCAGTTTTACCTAATGCACGGATAGGTTGTCTCAGCGTTTTCACGATAAGCGGTGCGTCGAGATAAGACATATGATTACCTACAAAAATGTATTGTTTGTTCTTATCCAACGGCTGCTCATAATAATTACGGTGATAAATAAAAATGAGAAAGAACCAAAGATCACCCCATAACATACAAATACGATAGATCATATTACCACCAGTGATGCGGCCAAATAAAGATGCGATAAGTATAAATGGAAAAAACAACAACATAATGCCAATGAAAAGTAGCAG
>DASYQG010000077.1:0-3723 GCA_036005825.1 Chitinophagaceae bacterium
GCGTTGTTTTGCATCAATGCCTTTTACATTCAATCCAAGCTTTGCATAAGTGGTCAATACATTTTCAAATTCATTTTTGCGCAGCACACCATTGTCAACAAATATTCCATAAAGACGATCGCCGATCGCTTTATGAATTAAAGTGGCGGCAACTGTAGAATCAACCCCACCACTTAATGCCATTATTACTTTGCGATCACCAATTTGTTCTTTTAATGTTTCAACGGTATCGGAAATAAAATGTGCTGGTGTCCAGTCCTGGCTGCAACCGCAGATATTCACCAAAAAATTGTGCAATATTTTTTTACCCTCGATACTATGATACACTTCAGGATGAAATTGTAATCCATACAGCGGAAAGTTTGTAGTTCGGAGTTCAGAGTTCGGAGTCCCGTTTCCTTGTTTTTGAATTTTTATTTTTGACTTTTGATCTTGGATTCCTGACTCCCGATTCCCGACTATGGACTTTTTAAATGCCGCTATCGGAATACTCTCCGTCGTTGCCAGCAATTCAAAACCTTCGGGCAATTCAAGAATCGTATCTGCATGGCTCATCCACACCTGGCTTTTTTCCATCACATCATGCAGCAACACATCATCTTTTTGTTTATGAAGTAAAGCCCTTCCATACTCCCGCTTATTACTCTTATCCACACGTCCACCAAAACGCTTCGCAGTAAGTTGAGCACCGTAACAAACACCCAGCACCGGCACCCTATCGATCATGAATTGCACATTCACATCGGGGGAATTAGCATCATTCACAGAAAACGGCGAGCCGCTGAGAATAATACCTTTTAGTTCCGGTTCGTATTCAAAATTTTTATGATAAGGAATTATCTCGCAGTATACATTGGCTTCTCTTACAGCACGGGCAATCAGTTGGGTATATTGAGAGCCAAAATCAAGGATCAGTATTTTTTCCGTCATGGCTGCGAAGATAACCAGTTTATAGTTTTTCGTTTTTGGTTTATGGTTATCAGCAGTAGTACCCTGATTTGACTTTCGTTGCGGCGCTCCGTTCTGGGTTCTGTTTTCTATTCAACATTTCATATTTTTCTCACAGATCACACAGAAAAAATCCGTGAGATTTTAATTCTCAGTAACCAAAATGTCAAACCTGTAGTCTCATGATCAGTTTCCAAACAGGAAAACTATTTATCTTCGGATACTAAAACCAACACAATGAAAAAAATAGCTCTCTTCTCATTGGTAATTCTCGTATTTACAAGCAGCTGCCGGGAAATAGCAGGCAGGCGGGTAAGAGGCAGTGGTAATATTATAACTCAAAACAGAACGGAATCGGGATTCAATAGTATTGATGTATCCGGCGCCATTGATGTTTATATAAAACAGGATTCAACCACTTCTGTAAAAGTGGAAGCAGACGATAACATATTAGAGTATATCGAAGTACATACTAGCGGATCAACCCTTGAGATATATACTGAAAATAATATAAGGTTAAAGCCAAGTCAGAAAATAAAAGTATATGTGAGCAATCCTGAATACAGGAATTTACAGATCTCCGGGGCCAGCAGTATTCACGCAGAGAACGAGATCACTTCATCTGAGGCTCTTCATATAGAGATAAGCGGGGCAAGCGAAGGAAGACTGGATGTGAATGCGCCGAAAGTATCAGTAAATCTTACAGGCGCCAGCAATGTAAACATAAAAGGTAAAACCAAAGATTTTGAAGGTGGCGCCTCAGGGGCAAGTGAGATCAGGGGCTTTGATCTGCTTTCAGAAAATGCAGATGTGGATGCAAGTGGTGCAAGCCATATTGAAATATTCGCAAGTGTAAAAATAGCAGGACAGTCATCCGGTGCTTCGAGTGTAGATTATAAGGGCAATGCGCAGGCAAATGTGGACAAATCCGGAGCTAGCAGTGTGAATAAAAAAGACTAATAAAAAATACGTTAATATACTATAACCTGCAATCTGCAGGTTTTTTTTGCGTTAATTTTATGGCTTAACCTTATACCTCTTTCGCCCATGAAACAGTCCTCTAAACAATCAGCCCTAACCTCGGTTAGCTATCTACTCGTTGGTTTTTTAAGTTTATTTATTGCATTCCCGATCTTTATTGTAATACATAAACAATTACCGGAGTATGACTGGCCAATTCATTCTGACAGGATCTTACTTTTTTTATTAGTAGTAGTATTTGTATTACTACTGCTAAGTATGTTTCGTCCTGTTATCAATTTTATTTTCGTTGGCTCATTGATCATATTGTTGTACGGTACGTTCACTCATACATACGGGTTTCAAAACCTTGCCACCGATTATAAAGCGATGTTCTCAGCTATAAAAACTAATTCCGGTAATGAGAACATCATGATCCTTGACGATTCAAAATTTTATTACAAGACAGAAATATTAGCAGCGACTACAGATAAAGATTCTGAAGTAAGAGGATTTGCAATAAGAGCAGCCAATGCAAGTTTTAAAAAGGAGCAAAATCTTCATGAAAGATATCGTGACCTCATACAATGTTTTGCTGTATTTAAAAAGATAAACCGCAATTGGAACTATGTAAATGATCCTGTAGGCCAGGAATATTTTGCCAAAGCAAGTGAGTCTGTAAAGTTTCTCGCCGGCGATTGTGATGATCATGCGATCATGATGGTAGCCGCGATTAAATCAATTGGAGGTACAGCAAGGTTTGTCGCAACAACAGGACATCTATATCCTGAAATTCTTATTGGCGATAAATTCGACCTTCCCAAAATAGATGACCTGGTCAAGAATGATCTTTTCCCGATTGAAAGTAAAGGTCAGAGCCTGCATTATCATACTGATCCAGACGGAAAAATATGGTTGAATCTTGACTACACAGCCGCTTACCCCGGTGGAAGATATTATTCAGAAGCAATTCTTGGAATTTTGAAACCAAAATGATTTTTTCGTGAGTCGTGAGACGTGAATCGTGAGATAAAAACCATGGACTCACGACTGACGATTGACGTCTCACGTCACAAATTCACATATCTCACCATGATCTTTATATCCCTGTTTCTTCCTTTATCATCAGTACAGGAAATTTTTATCGGTCCTTCGTCCGGTACAAAGAATTGTTTTTCTCCCGGTGTCGAAGCTTTATAAAATTTATTATTGATATACCAGTATACTTTGCTTACATCAGTGGCAGTTTTACAGGTAAGTTGCAACGGCTCTTTAGTTTTTTTACTGATCAAATATTCCGAGCCATTTGAGGGTGAGGTGATGGTTGGAGCATTGCCTTTAAATATCGTTTCGCAATCAGGATTATGTGGCGGGATCTTTTGATAAGCGATCTTATGCTCTTCAAACCAAGCCTGCATCTCGGGTTCAATGACTTTATAGATCTTCTTTTTATACCCGCCTTCGGACGGAGCACAATTTTTACAATAAGAGATCTTTTCATCGGCAGACACAAGCACTTCCTGTAGGTTATTGCATTTCACGGTTGATGAAATAAGGGGGATAAAATAATCCATTACTAAATTTTCACAATGATCAGCCGGCAGCATTCCTGTTTCTGAGCAAACCATTCTTGTATCACAATCTTTTGGTTGGGTGAACCATTCTTCATCGCTATCGTAATCTATTGTATTAAAGATTTTAAATAACAATGGTGTTGCGGTATTTGAACCACTAAGATCAGGAACACCAACGCCTGAAAAATTTCCAACCCACACGCCAACCGTATAGTTTTTATTGTAGCCAATGCTCCACGCA
>DASYQG010000078.1:0-2126 GCA_036005825.1 Chitinophagaceae bacterium
TCCATGCTGAATGGTTTCCTGAGAAAGTAGTTGATACCTTCTGCCTTTGCTTTTTCTTCTATCCATTTCGCTGAATCGGCTGTCATCATAATAATTTTTATCGCCTCATCTGCGAGATGGATATTGCGAATAAAATTTATACCTAATCCATCCGGGAAACTGTTGTCAAGAAAAATAACAGTAGGCTTCATATAACTGAGGTATTCTTCAGCTTCGTATAACGAATAGACAGGTAAAGCCAATATCTTCCTTGCTTCGAGCATCGGAATTAATAGACGGCCAAGGTCTTCATCATCATCAATGATCATCGCTGTTTTAGCTAACATTCGTAGGGTCGATTTGTGTAAGGGTTGCAGAACAAAAATTCAGCCCCATTTTAATACTGACTGTTTTTTGCTTGCGCACATTCCTTTTCTTATAAGATGAGGATATTTCTCCACTATCAATAAATATTAGGGGTTTTATGTCACAGGTAAAGTTGCGCCATGTAACGGGAGAAGTACTATCGTAATAGTTGTATAGGAATAAAAAATTTCATGAAGATGAATTATTTTATGTGGTGAAAGGAAACTTGATATGAAGTTTCGTGATAAGACTGTTACAATTAATGAAGGTGAATTTATCATTGTGCCCCGTGGTATTGAACATCGTCCTAATGCAAAAGAAGAGGTACGTGTGGTTTTATTTGAACCAGGAACGACGTTGAATACGGGAAATGTTAAGAATCAAATGACGGTAGAGAACTTGAGGAAGATTTGATAATTAATCGCCACTAAATGGTTTAAAAAATATTTCCAAAACTTCGCTTCGATTTTTGCCAATGTATCGCTGAAGAAGACTTTTATAAAAAGGCTCATCTAATAGTCTTTCAAATTCTTGATCATTTCCTGATAACTTAAGCGAAACAGCATAGTCTTCTTTGTTTGAAACCTCAAAAAACTTGTCATCTTTTCTTTTCTTGGTCTCAAAGAAATAGATGGCTTTTAGGTAATATGTTTGTGCATGAGTTCTCATTCCGGCCTTTTCATATAATATCCCCACCATAAGGTAGGCCCCATGTAAAAAACTATGGTCTTCATCTAATACTAACGCTTTTTGATAACTTATGGCTGCTTGATAATAATTCTTTGACATCCATAAGAATTCGGCTTTAATGGTGTAAATATCCGAGTTATTACTATCAATTACCAAGGCAGAATCAACAAGAATGATTGCTTCTTCATATTTCTTTTCTCTTGCTTTATTTAATGCTCGTTCAACAAAGCCTGATTGACCAAAAGCACTATTTATCCATAAGAAACTTATTATAAAGGAAGCTTTTTTCATTTATTATCAAACGCGTTCACCATATGCTTTCTTTTATATTTAGATTCAATTTGAAAATATTTAACGATAAATAATTTATTTCACTGTGGGGTATTTACGAATTTTCTGGGTTTACCTTCGCCGCCTCCCAACCGATCATTGTAATTTTTCTAATATTTCCCCAATGATATTGTCCAAATTCACCCGTTGATCGAATTACTCTATGACAAGGAATTAAAAATGCAACAGGGTTATCGCCAATGGCTGTTCCCACAGCTCTTGATGCATTTGGGTTTTCAATGCTGGCAGCAATACCTGAATAGGTTGATACGTCTCCCATTGGGATTTTCAATAATGCTTCCCATACTTTTATTTGAAATGGCGTTCCTTTTAAATGCAATTTAATTTTTGAAAGATCTTTCCAGTCTTGTGTAAAAATGAACAATGCATTTTGCTGGATCGTATCAACCACCTGCCTGTATTGTGCTTTTGGGAATTGCATTTGCAATTGTTTTAATGCCTCTTTTTCATATTCTGCAAATGCAAGATGACAAATTCCCTTTGCTGTTGAAGCAACTATAATATTTCCAAATGGAGTTTCAGCAAAGCTATAATTGATCTGCAATTGCTCACCACCATTTTTAAATTCTCCCGGCGTCATTCCTTCAATACTGATGAACAGATCGTGCAAGCGGCTTGAACCCGATAAACCTGTTTCATAAGCTGCATCTGTTACAGTATGATGTTGCAAAAGTTTTTTTGCATGTTGCAAGCTGATGTATTGCAAAAACTTCTTTGGACTCACACCTGCCCAATCTTTA
>DASYQG010000079.1:0-2154 GCA_036005825.1 Chitinophagaceae bacterium
CTTCGCTACCATCTGTCCCGATTATTATTTTCCTGGCTGTGGTGTATTAGTGCAACGTGCTATGAAGATGAAAGAAATTGGTGCACTGGATATAAGAGACCAATGTTCAGGTTTTGTCTATGCTCTTAGTACCGGCGACCAGTTTATAAGAACCGGCATGTATAAAAACATACTTGTTGTTGCCAGCGAAAAACATTCTTTCGGACTTGACTTTAGTACACGTGGAAGAAATATCTCCGTGATCTTTGGTGATGGAGCAGGCGCCGTTGTTCTTCAACCAACAGAAGATAAGAATCGCGGTATACTTAGTACACACTTACATTGTGATGGAAATAATGCAGAGATATTAGCGATGTACAACCCGGGTACTCATGCAAATTATTGGGTTGGAGAAAATAAACTTGCCGACTTTGATGAAGCCGAGATTGGCGAAATGTTTATGAGCCATGCAATGATCGATAATGCACAAAATTTTCCAAATATGGATGGCCAGGCTGTATTTAAAATAGCAGTTGAAAAATTTCCTGAGGTAATAATGGAAGCGTTGAATACAAATAATTATAAAACATCCGACCTTAAATTACTAGTTCCACATCAGGCAAATCTTCGTATTTCCCAGTTTGTACAAAAGAAATTAAGATTGACTGACGACCAGGTGTATAACAATATCCAGAAATATGGAAACACAACAGCCGCATCAATTCCCATTGCTTTATGCGAAGCATGGGAAATGGGAAAAATAAATGAAGGCGATTTGGTTTGCCTGGCTGCATTCGGCAGCGGGTTTACATGGGCAAGCGCCTTGTTGAAATGGTAAATAATTTATCTAAAATATTGTCTGTATGAAAAAATCTTCTATCATTATTGAATATTGCCCAAAATGTCATTGGTTACTTCGTGCAGCATATATGGCACAGGAATTTTTAACCACTTTTGAATCCGAACTGAAAGAAGTGACATTGCAACCCAGTGAAGTAAATGGAAGTTACCGCATTACGATTGAAGGGAAAACGATCTTCGACAGGAAAGAATACGGTGGTTTTCCTGAGATCAAAGAATTAAAACAAATGGTTCGTGATATAGTATCGCCTGGTAAAAGCCTTGGCCATGCAGATACAAAGCCACATCATAGTGATGAAGGCCAGTAAGATTACCTTACAGCATAAAATTGGAAGGTTATCAGTCATGCAACGATTTTTCCCCGAACTTCGTTTTAACTGTACAAACAATGACGAAACTATTTTTATATACACTGATTCTATTTTCTGCAACGGTGCAGGCACAGTCCTATGATAAATGGGATATCTATCAAAACCGTAAAGAAGTAAATTCTTTTAATGATAAAAAAGAAACAAATGATGAAAGAAGGGTGTTGCTCCTGAACCGCTTTCTTGAAGGCCCGGGTTTTTTTGTTATTGAGTTCACACCTGCTAAAGAGCAGGAAGAATGGATACGAACCATTGCATTTTATGATTCCACTGATAAACAGATAAGAGAATATAACAACACTCTTTTCTTACGGATACATAATTCTGAAATAGCAGGTATCATGGAAGGACGGCAAAAGGTAAGAGTGTATAGCTGGGCCATTCCAAAAGACCCCGCTATTGCTGCTACTGTTCGTGTTCGTCGCATACTTTTGTGTACATTGTATACACGATGAGCCGAAAGATCATTTACGTCATTAATCCTATTTCGGGAACAAAATCCAAAAGCGACCTTCAAAAATTTGTTGAAGCTGAAACAAAGGAAAAGGGCATTTCTTTTTTTGTTTTCCCCTCAGTGGCTGATGGGAATTATTCTTTTCTTCATTCAATTATACAAGAAGAAAAAATTACTGATGTAGTGATCGCCGGCGGCGATGGAACTATAAGCGGCGTGGTCGGAAGCCTTTTAAATGAAAACGTAGATTTTGGGATCATACCTTGCGGATCGGGGAATGGATTGGCGCATACTGCAAAGATTTCAAAGCAACCGGCAAAAGCACTAGATATAATTTTTAATGGAAGAGCTTCTACTATTGACGGTTTTTTTGTCAATGACCGATTTGCCTGTATGTTGGCAGGGCTTGGCTTCGATGCAAAAGTGGCCCATGAATTTGCTGACCATCCAAAAAGAGGTTTAATGACCTATACACAATTGACGTTAAAAAAT
>DASYQG010000080.1:0-9305 GCA_036005825.1 Chitinophagaceae bacterium
TTTTTTAAATGATACAAACATTACAAAGCTTCCCATGTATAAAAGAGCAAAATTGGGAATTGGTTACCTGCCACAGGAACCATCGATATTCAGAAAACTAACAGTAGAAGATAATATCATGGCAGTTCTTCAAATGACGAAGATGAAACGTGAAGAACGTCACGAAAAATTGGAAACACTGATCAGGGAGTTTCGTTTGGAACATGTTCGTAAAAGCAATGGGGATATAGTAAGTGGTGGTGAAAGAAGAAGAACAGAGATAGCAAGATCATTAGCTACTGATCCAAAATTTATTTTATTGGATGAACCTTTTGCAGGCATTGATCCGATCGCTGTTGAAGATATCCAGGCAATTGTTGCAAGATTGAAATATAAAAATATTGGTATTCTTATTACGGATCACAATGTAACGGAAACGCTGAGCATTTGCGATCGGGCTTATTTACTGATTGAAGGAAAAATTTTTAAACACGGCACTGCTGAAGAGTTAGCTGCTGATGAAGATGTAAGAAGATTATATCTCGGAAGAAATTTTGAATTACGGAGGAAAGACTATTTACACGAAGAAGCAAGAGGGTTTGTTACCCCGGTTGCAATTATTGAAAGCAACCCGTCCAGGCTAGTTCAGTTTACGGAACATATAATTATAAAAACAAAATCAATCCTCGCTTTTATTGACGATTTCGGTACTGGAAACAATAAAGGAAAAATGGCTGAAGACATGAAGGCAGATGAATACATGAAAGAACTTAGGGAACTCAAAGCTTCACTGATCGGTTTTGCCAGCAATGTTGAACACGAGGAATTGCTGCAGAGGGCTCTTAATATCCCTGATCTTGATTTTAAAGAATATGAAAAAATATTTTCCTTCCGAGATCTCACTTCCGTGGGAGGCGCATTGATAGGAACTAGCCTTATAGAAAAGGCTGCCTCCGCGATCTATTTTGAAAAATTAGAACTTTTAAAAAAAAATTTAATTGAAATTGACTCTATCCTGACTATTTGTGCCATTTACCTGAAAGCAACCCTTTAATTGATTTCTTACCTGGTTTTCCTAATTAATTTTATCTTGCTCTCACACTAATGAAAATCCTTTCACCTGCCATATCATCTCTTGCCCGTATGCGTATGTGGCGCATTGATGCCTGGAAAAATAACCCGATCGAAGCGCAACGTGATGTTTTGCAAAACCTGGTGACAGCTGCTCAATACACAGAGTTCGGCAGGCAATATAATTTTTCAGAATTATTCACACTTCGGGCTTTTAAAGAAGCCGTTCCTATTCATGATTACGAAGACATGAAACCTTATATTGATCGCATATTGAATGGCGAACAAAATGTTTTATGGAACACTCCTATTTACTGGTTTGCAAAAAGCAGTGGCACCACCAATGATAAAAGCAAATTCATTCCAGTGAGTGATGAGAGTTTGCAGGATTGTCATTTTAAAGGAGCAAAAGATGTATTGACCTTATATTACAACTATAATCCCGCTTCAGAATTATTAACGGGTAAAGGATTAGTGATCGGGGGAAGTCATACAATTAACCAGGTAAATCCTGAAGCACAGTATGGGGATCTAAGCGCTGTATTATTGCAGAACTCTCCCTTTTGGGGACACTGGATAAGAACACCTGATCTTAGCATTGCACTAATGGATGAATGGGAAAGCAAGATCGAGAAATTAGCTAACAGTACGATCAAAGAGGTCGTTACTTCAATTTCAGGAGTACCTACCTGGACATTGGTTTTATTTAAACGAATACTTGAGATCACTGGTAAAAATTGTATTGCTGATGTCTGGCCAACACTTGAGCTTTATATGCATGGCGGTGTTTCATTTACTCCTTATAAAGAACAATTCAAAAAACTGATCGGCAAAGACATTCACTATTTGGAAATGTATAATGCAAGTGAAGGATTTTTTGCTGCGTCAGAAAACCCCGGGGAAGATGGCATGTTGTTGTTTCTCGATCACGGAGTTTTTATGGAATTCATGCCGGTAAGTGAATATGGAAAAAAAGAACCACAAACAGTCGGGCTGCAGGATGTGGAAACACATAAGAATTATGCTTTGATCATTTCTACTACTGGTGGTTTATGGCGATACCTGCTTGGCGATACGATCCAGTTTACTTCTATAAAACCATTTAAGATAAAAGTTTCTGGAAGACTGAAGCACTATATCAATGCATTTGGTGAAGAAGTAATCGTTGATAATACAGATAAAGCAATTGCAATAGCTAGTGAAAAAACTGGAGCCGTTGTTGCTGATTATACTGCTGCCCCTGTTTATTTTTCCGATTCATCAAATGGTGCCCATGAATGGCTGATCGAATTTGAAAAAGAAGCACCGAGTCTTGAGGATTTTACAAAAGAGCTGGACAGCGCCTTAAAAACAATTAACAGCGATTACGAAGCAAAAAGATATAGAGACATTGCATTGAGTTTGCCAGTTGTTCATGCAATAAAAAAAGGAACTTTTATAGCCTGGTTGCGTAGTAAGGGAAAATTGGGTGGGCAGCATAAAGTGCCGCGACTTTCGAATGAAAGAAATTATCTTGAAGAGATCCTTTCAATCAATGAGGCTGATGTTTAGTATATGAGAAAATACTTTTTAATCTTATCCCTTTTAAGTTTCTGCTTAGCAGGTTTTTCCCAGGTTCCAATAAAATTTAAAAAACATTTTGTTCAATTAAAAAATAGAATCTCTTTTAACCTCAGCATTCCCGAATCATATAATATAGCAGTGGCAGCAGAAGGATTGGAACGACCACGATTTTTTGCAAAAAGCCCAGACGGAAGATTATTCGTAACTGATATGCATGACAGGAGTGATAATAAACTGGGAAAAATCCTGATCCTTGAAAATTGGAATAATAAAGACAAGAGATTTGAAAAGGTCACAACTTATCTCGATGGGTTGCATAATCCTAACCAGGTCGCATTTTATTCTGTCAATGATGTCTATTATCTCTACGTTGCAGAAACCGGGAAACTGAGCTATTATATTTATACTCCCGGTGACATAAGGCCTTCTTCACCTGCAACTGTTATAGCATCATTCCCTGATTATGGTCTTGATTATAAATATGGAGGCTGGCACTTAACACGAAGCATCGCTTTTCATAATAAAAAAATTTATGTAAGTGTTGGGAGCAGTTGTGACGCCTGCATTGAAGCAGAAGAAATAAGAGCAACAATAGTTGAAATGGATCCTGATGGAAAAAATCAATGCATTTATGCAAGAGGCGTAAGAAATGCAGTGGGCATAAAATGGATAAATGATAAACTATGGGTAACCCATATGGGTCGTGATAATCGTGGACCTGATAAACCAGAAGAGCTTTTTCATACTGTAGACAAAGATGGCTTTTATGGATGGCCTTACTACTTCCAGTATAAGAAAAAAATATATACTGATACGGCTTTTAAAAATTCGCCCAGGCAAAGTTTTGTAAAAACTCCGCCTATAGCTGCCTACTCTTTTAAAGCTCACTCAGCGCCATTAGGTTTTGAGTATTTTTCAAACTTCGATGATACATTATTAAATAATTCATTTTTGGTGGCATTGCATGGCAGCACCAGCGTTTGGCGACAACGGGGTAATGCTATTGTACAAATTTTGCCAAATGGCACTTACAGGGAAATTATAACTGGTTTTCTGCAAGGAAAAACCGAAAATAAAAGATTTGGAAGACCTTGTGATGTTTTGCAATGGGACAAGAATTCATTTTTTATTACTGACGATAAAAATGGTGTCATTTATTATGCCTGGAAAGAAAACTAAGCTTTCGGCGCTATGCAATAATTTTCTTTCTTTTGCTTTTAATTAATCAAATAATATGAAACTACTTGAAGGAAAAGTTGCAATAGTAACAGGAGCTGCCCGTGGTATCGGCGAGGCCATTGCCATAAAGTTTGCAGAACATGGAGCAAATGTTGCTTTTACTTATGTTAGTGAAAGCAGCGCTGAAAAAGCCGCAGCATTGGAAACAAAGCTGCAGGGCATGGGTGTAAAAGCAAAAGCTTATAAGAGCAATGCCGGTGATGTTGTGCAATGTGAAGCTTTTGTAAATGATGTGCTGAAAGAGTTTGGAACAGTACATATATGTGTGAACAATGCAGGTATCTCAAAAGATAATTTGTTATTGAGAATGACCCCTGATCAATGGAATGATGTGATACAGATAAACCTGAACAGTGTTTTTTATATGACCAAACAAGTGATCCGCCCGATGATGAAAGCAAAGAATGGTGTGATCATTAACATGAGCAGCATCATTGGTGAAATGGGCAATGCCGGGCAAACAAGTTATGCCGCATCAAAAGCAGGTATCATTGGTTTTACAAAATCAGTGGCGAAAGAATTAGGCAGCCGTAATATTCGGTGCAATGCCATTGCACCAGGTTTTGTGGAAACAGATATGACGAGTTATTTAAAACAAGGCGATGCCGCAGATAAATACAAGGCCGGAATTCCTTTAGGTCGTTTTGCTTCGGGAGAAGAAATTGCCAACACCGCTTTATTTCTTGCAAGTGATTGGGGAAATTATATCACCGGACAAACCATCAGTGTTTGCGGGGGATTGAACATATAGATCCGAATTATATAAAGTATCAAGCTTTATTAACTTGTATCTTTTTATACTATTTATACTTTATATACTACATAAAATTTTATCCCTGCAACTTTATACCTCTCTTCTGAATATATGAATGCCAAAGTATCATAGAAGCAACACTTCGGTATGGTCGCCAGGGTTCAGCAATTTTTAACATACTTTCCTTTGTTGTATGCGCATGCAATTGCTTTGTTTCCTTTAAACTATTAACTAATGCAATATCACCAAGAGGAAATAGATCTGATCGTTGTAATGCATGCATTAAATAAACATCCACCGTCCAATCACCGATACCTTTTATCTTTTTTAATTCAAGGCGAATTTCATCTTCATGAGCATTAGAAAACTTTTTAAGCTTGAGTTGTTTTGATTGAACTGCTTTTGCCAACTCTCTTGCATAAACTACTTTTTGGCGGCTGAAATAGCAGGCACGAAGGTCTTCATCGGTTAACGAAAGAATTTTAGTAGGAGTAACATATCCTATTCTTTCTTTCAGTTTTTTAAATGCTGCATAAGCAGATGCCAATGAAACCTGTTGCTCAAGAATAAAAAGTATCAATGTTTGGAAAGTGGCAGGTCTTGTCCACATTGGCGGGTAACCATGTTGTTTGATAATGTTCCGAAGCTCTCTATCTTTCTTTGCAAGCTTGTCGCACAGCAACGTAAAATTGACTTCATCAAACTTTTCAAACATTATTTTTCTCCTTCTCCCTGCCTGCCGGCAGGCAGGTCTTTTTAACTCTTAGCCTTGAATTTTTCTATTGCATTTTTGGTAAACTCACTTAAGATCAACCGGCCGCTGATCTTTGCACGATCAATTAATAAATGGTCCCAATGCTCTGTTCCTTTCCAGAAGATCTTTTTCATTTCAGCCATTGCATCAGGATTGGAATGAGATACAGTATGAGCAAGACGCTGAACAGATTCATCCATTTCTTCTGTAGTAGTATGTAGTTCTGCAAACAACCCTTTTCTTCTTGCCCAATCGGCATTGCGCCAATGATTGGCATCAATTGATAATTGACTGAATGCTGATACCCCGATCTTTCTTTCAACAGCAGGACCAACAACAAATGGTCCAATGCCAATTGCTAATTCACTTAACCTTACTTCGGCAGCTTCATTTGCAATTGCATAATCAACAGAAGCCGCAAGCCCAATCCCACCACCAACACATTTACCATGAATGCGACCAATGATAAATTTGGGGCACAACCTCATCGTATTAATTACATGAGCAAAGCCACTAAAAAATGCCAGGCCTTCTTTTTCATTTTTTATTTCAACCAGTTCATCAAATGATGCGCCGGCACAAAAAGTTTTTTCGCCGGCAGAACGAAGAATGATGACAGTTGTATGCGGATCCTGGCCGGCATGCTGAATAGCAACAGCAAGATCATGCAATATTTTTCCCGGCAATGAATTGCTTTGCGGATGAAAGAATTCAATTGAAGTGATTCCCTGGTGTGTTTCTGATCTTACGTATCCACTCATATATATTCTAAGTTAGTTTCTTTCTTTTTAGTTCAGCATCCTTAAAAGAAGTTTTTTGATCCTAAGTTTCTCTTTAGGGGACAGGGGTCTTTGCAACCATAGTTAGTATTGTCGCAACACCTGTTATCTCATTTGTTTCATCAATAAACTCCACCAGCCACTTCACAATTCCTTTTTCAATATCATCACCTCTTTTAAAATCTTCAACGTTTTCAACAACTCTTTTATCACTCGGTAATTTTTCTTTACAAGTAAAGCGGATATGAATTTCGGCGCCGGGATAGACTGGTTTGGTAAAGCGAAGTTCATCAATCCCATAATTCAACAACACAGGATTTTTCTCATAACTATCAACAAATAATCCGGCCGCAATACTCATAATGAAATATCCATGTGCTACTTGTTGCTCAAACATAGTACCTGTAAAATCAGTTGTCTTAATATGCGCATAAAAATGATCGCCGCTCAGGTCAGCAAACTTATCAATGTCTTCGCTGGTAATTATTCTTTTTTCAGTTATGATTTGGTCACCGATCCGGAGTTCTTCAAAATATTTTTTAAATGGATGTTTGCCCGGATCTTTTCCTTTTGCATGTTGCTGATAAACGCCGGTAATTTCAGTAAGTGTTGTTGGTGATCCTTGCAATGCGGCCCTTTGCATATAATGTTTTACACCACGAATGCCACCCATTTCTTCACCACCGCCTGCACGGCCGGGACCTCCGTGAATTAATAATGGTAATGGCGAGCCATGGCCTGTACTTTCTTTTGCACATTCATTATTCAACACCAAAATTCTTCCATGATGAGTGGCAGCACCAATCACATATTTTTTTGCAATTTTATAGTCAGCCGTAACTACAGTTGTGCAGAGGCTTCCTTTGCCCAATTTTCCCAAATCAATTGCGTCATCTAAATTCTTATACGGCATAATTGTACTCACCGGGCCAAATGCCTCCACTTCATGCACTTCTTTTGCCGTGTGTGGTTTATCATTCATTAATAAAATAGGAGAAAGAAATGCGCCCTTCTTTGCATCTGCATCTACCACTTCAACACTATCCAGCGAGCCATAAACAATTTGAGAAGAAGCCAATAGTTTTTGCACTTGTTCTTTTACTTCTTTGCGTTGTGATTCACCGGCAAGACTTCCCATTCTTACTTTTTCATTTAATGGATTGCCGATCGTTGTTTGTGATAAAGAAGTTGAGATCGCTTTCCACAGATCTTCCATTTTATTTTCCGGAACAAATATTCTGCGGATACCTGTACAACGTTGACCAGCCTTTAACGTCATTTCCTTTCTTACTTCTTTTACAAAAATGTCCCATTCAGGCTTATCAGGAGTTACATCTTCACCAAGCACAATGCAATTCAAACTATCTGCTTCCATATTGAATGGAACATTCTCATTCATTATCCGTGGATTGCTTTTCAGCATCAATCCTGTTGATGCGCTTCCTGTGAAAGTGATCACATCCTGTGATATCACATGATCTAACAGGTCACCGGCGCTGCCGCAGATAAGTTGTAAAGCTCCTTCTGGTAAAATTTTACTTGCAATAATTTCTTTTACTACTGCTTCCGTTAAATAAGAAGTGATCGTTGCCGGTTTTACAATTGCCGGCATTCCTGCTAATAGATTCACCGCAACTTTCTCCAGCATTCCCCATACAGGAAAGTTGAATGCATTGATATGAATGGCAACTCCTTCTTTTGGCACAAGAATATGAGTCCCCATAAAAGTATTGTTCTTACTGAGGTTGTGACTCTCGCCATCAATACAAAAAGTTTCATCAGGAAACTTTCTGCGCAAAGAAGCATTGGCAAAAAGATTTCCTATACCTCCTTCAATATCAACCCAGCTATCTGCTTTTGTGGCACCGGTTTTATATGAAATGGAATAAAATTTATCAAGATGTTTTCGCAAATGAAGTGCAAGCTCTTTCAGCATTCTTCCTCTTTCATGAAAGGTCATTTTGCGCAAGTTCCTGTTACCAACTTTTCTTGCATATTCGGTCATTGACCGAAAATCCAATCCTTTTGAGGTAGCAGTTGCCACTACTTCACCTGTCACCGCATTAAAAAGTTGCTGACCATCCCCATCGCCGGTAATCCATTTCCCACCAACATAATTTTCAAGTTTCATAGAAAACAAATTTAAATAACATCAATTCCAAACTGCTTTAAATGATGCAATGCATGTTTATAGAGCAATTGAATATTCGCATCAAAATCCAACTCGCCAAAAACAGGGTTGATAGTTTTTAAACCCGGATCTTTTTCAAAAGCTTCAAAAAAATAGATCACCTCTTCCTGTAATTTACCAATAGCACCTTCTTTGGTGTGCTTTTTTAAAGGTGCAGGCTCTTCAGTAAGCACAGGGCTTTTAGTGTTTTCTTTAAAAGGTTTTTCGCTAAACATAAACTCACGTAATCGTGGAAGTTTATCGGCAGGTGTTACAATTGGTAATTTGATCTTGCCCGATGCCGACATCATTACATCTGTAAAATGTTCGATCATCTGTTGAACATTCATTTTGCCCCAGCGAGCAGGTTCATCATTCTTTAGCTTCTGTAAAAGTGAAATAAGTTTTGTGCGGATGAAGTTTTCCTTTTCAAAATTCATGTGGCAAGCTTAAACCCTGCAAGTTTAGCTAAAACAAGCATATAAAAAAATCCCGGGGATCCGGGATCAAGATCAACCTTTATGATTAGCCATTGCTTTATCAATAGCTTGCCGAAGAGCTGCATTGATCTCGTCTACCGAACCTTCGCCATGGATGGCTTTGAATTTCCTGGTTTTCTTGTAATAATCAGCAACAGGCGATGTCTCATTTGTATATACTGTAAATCTTTTTCTTATCACGTCCTCGCTGTTATCATCACTGCGGCCGCTTGTTTTACCACGATTAAGCAGCCTGTTTATTAATTCCTGCTCGGTTACATCAAGAGCAAGCACTATTGCAATGTCCGTTTTTTTGAACGATAATAATTTATCCAGAGCCTGTGCCTGCGCCACGGTACGTGGAAAGCCGTCAAATAAAAAACCATTTACTTCTTTATGCCTGTCAAAAAAAGAACCAACCATTGCGATCACAACGTCATCGGGGACCAACTGGCCATGATCGATAAACTTTTTTGCTTCTATACCAAGCGGGGTTTTGTTAGCGATCTCTTCACGA
>DASYQG010000081.1:0-7215 GCA_036005825.1 Chitinophagaceae bacterium
GAAAAAAACACGGAACTCTCTTCAATAAATTTTTTGTTGGAAAAATTGTTTGGATCATTTGTGTTCAATGCTGTTACCTGGCAGTTATAATTACGAAATAGTGCGGCGGTAACTACATCAGGAAACTGTGCCCGCAGTGCACCATAAGCGGGATAAGGGATGCCCTCACCATAAGAGTCACCATCTGCACTTTTTATTTTAGAAGCCAGGTGATAAATCCCGGTGTAATTGGGCTGAAATTTATCATAGCTTAATTCATAAGTGACTACAATAAACAACAACAGGCAAGCTGCAACCCCCACAGTGAGCCCGGCGATATTTATTACCGCGTAGTTTTTATGCCTGGTTATATTTCTCCATGCAATTTTGAAATAATTTTTTATCATAATTATAATATATTCTGTCCGTAAACCTGCCCGACAACAGGCAGGTCTTTTACTTCATTTATAATTTATTCGGTTCTCAATGATTTTACTGGATTCGCAAGAGCAGCCTTTATTGCCTGGAAACTGATTGTTAATAATGCAATAGTGATGGCAATAAGCGCTGTTATCGCAAAAACCAACCAACTGATATTTGTCCTGTAGGCAAAATCCTGTAACCATTTATTCATGACAAACCACGTGATCGGTGAAGCAATAAGGATCCCAATAAATACGAGCTTTAAGAATTCTTTTGACAATAAGCCGATAACATTACCCACACTGGCACCCAAAACTTTTCTTACACCTATTTCTTTTGTTCGTTGTTCTGCGCTGAATGTAGCAAGGCCAAATAATCCAAGACAGGAAATTAAAATAGCGATGATGGTAAAGTTCCTGACAATTGCCGCCAACCGGTTATCAGCTTCATAGTTCTTTTGAAAATCATCATTCAAAAATGTAAATTCAAAAGGTTCATTTGGATTTAATTGTTTCCATGTTTTCCCGATCGATTGAAGGACACCGCCCATGTTATTAGTTTTAGCATGAGCTACCAGGTAATTGAAGTTTTGATTATTGTTTAATTGAAATCCATACGGCTCAATAGCTGAATGAAGATCCACAAAATGAAAATTCTTTACTACCCCAACGATCTCCCACCAATAGGTTTGCCCCTGCCAGTCAATACCCACTTTTTTTCCAATAGCATCCTGGACATTTTTAAACCCAACCTTATTTATTGCTTCTTCATTTAATATCATTTTTAAATTCGTATCGGCTGGAAATTCAGGTGAAAACAATCTACCCGAAGCTTTTTTAATCCCCAGCGTTTGCAAAAAGCTTGCATCGATCCAATTCATGAAAGTTCTTTTTGCACTATTCATATTATCGCCTTCCTTATACAAAGGCATATCACTGACATTGCTAATGCCGGGATAAAACATGGAAGCACCGACATTTTCAATTTGGGAATTTTTCTTTAACTCTTCTTTCAGTGCAGGATAAATATTTTTTGCAACCCTGCTCCTTAATGGAATAACCACCTGCTGATCCTTTTCAAAGCCCAGGTCTTTATTTTTCAAATATTGCATCTGGTTATTGATAATCACCGATGCTACAATCAGGCCGGCGGAGATCACGAATTGAAATACAACCAGGCCCTTTCGAAGAGAATTAGCAGCAAGTGAATTCGTGATCTTTCCTTTTAAAACTTTCACCGGCTGAAATGATGAGAGATAAAATGCAGGATAACTACCAGCCAACAAACCAGTTAATAATGCAAGCAATAAAAATCCAGCCAGCAAGGCACCATGCTGTTGAAAGGAAAAGGATATTTCTTTAGCTGACAGCCTTGAGAATAACGGGATTAATACTTTTGTGAAAACAAGGGCAAATACAAAAGCGATCATCGCCATCATTACCGATTCTCCAATAAATTGGCGGATCAAGGATGTTTTTTCTGCACCCAATACTTTTCGTACACCTACTTCTGCTGCACGTTTGGAAGAACGTGCTGTTGACAAATTCATAAAATTGATACATGCGATCAATAGGGTAAAAAGAGCAATGGAACCAAGAATATATAAATAAGTAACACTGCCGGGAGGGGAAACATTACTTGACGTGTTTGCATATAAGTGTACATCTTTTATAGCAGTAAGAAATTGCTTTTTATAAAAGCCCATTGCCTTCAAACCTTCAGCAGCATGTTTATCAATGAATGCCGGGAACTTGGCCTCCAATTTTTTTGCATCCGTACCCGGCTTCAATAAAAAATAAGTATGGAACATATTGTTTGACACCAGGTCATTTGGTCTATCAAAAAAAGCGTCGCTGGACCCACTTCCTGCAGACAGAATAAATCCTGCATCAATATGTGAAGGACTTGGAGCATCCGTAAATACGCCCGTCACCTTGAAATCGCCATCCCCGATCGAACTACTGCTTATGAATAATGTTTTATTGATCGGCGATTCTTTCCCGAATATTTTCCTGGCAGTCGCTTCGTTGATCACTACAGAATTTGGATTAATTAAAGCGGTTGCGGGGTCACCTTCTTTGAATTTGTAAGTAAGTACCTGGAAAAAAGTAGAATCTGCAACAAAACCCTTTGTCTCAAAAAATGATTTCCTGTTACCGTTGGGCTCTGTGTATTGGAAAAGTGTTCTGTCATCTGCAAACATCTTTAACAACCTTGTTGCCTTTTCAATCTCAGGAAAATCCATTTGCATGGCTTGTGCCATGGGTGCAGGTGTGTTCGCAGTTCTGTCTTCCTTACCCTCTTTCACAAACGTGGTCCCTAATTGGAATATCCTGTTTGCATTTTTGTGATAGCTGTCATAACTTAATTCATTATAGAGGTATAAGGAAATAAGCATGCAACAAGTAAGACCTACTGCTAATCCAAACACATTGATAAAAGAAAATACTTTATTCTTCATCAGGTTTCGCCACGCCACTTTTAAATAATTTTTTATCATAGCTGTATTTTTTATTCTGTTCTTAAACCTGCCTGCCGGCAGGCAGGCTTTTCACTTTGTAAACTCATTCTGTTCGCAACGACTTCACCGGGTTTGTAATGGCTGCCTTAATTGCCTGGTAGCTTACTGTGATCAACGCTATAATAATTGTCGCCATACCAGTAATTACAAACACTGACCATTGAATCTGTATGCGATAGGGATAATCCTGTAACCATTTATTCATAAACCACCATGCTAATGGTGCCGCTATTATGAATGCGATCATAACCAGCTTAAGAAAATCTTTTGAAATCAGTCCTGTAATAGTGGAAGTGGAGGCTCCTAATACCTTTCTTATCCCTATTTCTTTTGTACGGTTTACTACGGCAAGTGCCGCAAGGCCAAGCAAACCAAGACAGGCAAGAAAAATGGAAATGCCTCCGGCCCATCCAACAATATTGCTCCATCTCGCTTCTGATTGATAGAAACGGTTTAAATTTTCATCGAGAAAATTATATTTCAAGGGATAATCGGGTGCAATTTTTTTCCATGAAGCCTGCAATGTTGTTAAAGCTGTTGACGGATCGCCACGTTTTATACGAACAAAAAATTTATATGGCAGATAAGAAGAAAACTGCTGAAACATTTGAGGTTCTATTTCTTTGCTGAAAGCAAAAAAATTAAAATTTTTTACTACCCCAATTACCACCGGTGTCAGGTTTTCCCGGTAACCGGTTATCTGTTGACCGATCGCAGTTTGCATTGTCCATCCAAAATCCCTTACCATTGTTTCGTTCACAATTACAGAATTCACTGAATCCGAAGCGATGTTCGGATCAAAGTTCCTTCCTGCAAGCAATTGTAAACCCAGTGTATGCATATAACCAGGGTCCACAAAATATTCATAAACCGTTTTATCCGTTCCTTTGTATTTAAATGCAGATTCACTCCAACCCTGGTCTTCACCCAACCCCAGATCTGAACTCGCAATGTCAGCAATCTCTGAGTGTGAAGAAAGTTCCTGTTTAAATAATGCGAATAATTTTTTTGTATTGGAAATACCAGCCGCATCCACTACCACAATATTCTCTTTATCAAAGCCCGGCGACTTTGATTGCATATAATGCAGTTGCTGCATGATAATAACTGTTGAAATAATTAATCCGGCTGAAAGCACAAATTGAAGTGTTACCAAAGACTTTGTAAAAATATTTGAACCGGCGAGTTTCACTTTTGTTTTCAATACTTCAATGGGTTTAAAACCGGATAATACTAATGCAGGATAACTTCCAGAAAGTAATCCGACAACTACTACAAGACCGGCAATCATCCAAAGCAATTCAGGGTATTGTATAAAAGATAAATTTAAATTCCGCCCCGAAAGCTGATTGAAATAAGGTAAAAGAATTTTTGCAAGCAGTAAACCAACCATTGCTGACAAAAAGGAAAGCAACAGGGCTTCAGCAAGGAATTGGGATACCAATGATTTTTTATTTCCGCCAATTACTTTGCGAACTCCTATTTCTTTAGAACGCCCGGCAGAACGGCCAATAGAAAGCGTCGTAAAATTGATGCATGCAATCAAAAGGACACCAGCAGCTATACTTAGTAATATCCAAATTGTTTTTGGATCAACCGGCGAAACACTACCTCCCGAAATTTTTGTATCGGTATGCATGGAACTGATTGATTGAAGACCATAATATGTTCGCGGCCCCTGGCCTTTCCAGCCATTCTTTCTTGATTTTGCTTCTTCATCAGGATAATATTTTTTTCTGAACGCTATTAAAAGATTTTTGTCAAAAGACAAACTACTGCCCGCCTGCAATTGCACATAAGTTTGATAAGAAAATTGGCGCCAGTTATTGATGCGCTTAGCACCTGTTTGTGTTGTACCGAGATAATTAAAATTACCGAGTACGCTGAATTGTATGCTGGAATTGGAAGGAGGGTCTTCTGCAATAGCGGTTACAGTAAAGGGAACAAACTCATCTTCCGTTTTTATTTCAATAATTTTACCAATAGGGTCCGTTTTACCGAATATTTTTTTTGCTGTTTCTTCAGTTAATACAACACTATGAATATCCTCCAGCGCCTTAGCAGGATCGCCCGATCTTAATTTGAATGAAAACACAGAAAAAAATGAAGGATCGGCAAAGGTGATTTCCTCACGACCTGTCTCGTTATTTGCTTTTATGAAACTTTCACCCCTTGCTTCCCGCAGGCGAACATAATTTTTTACACCCGGCAACTCCTGTTTCATGGCAGGCCCCAATGGCATAGGGTGATATGCCTTGCCGCCAGCCGCTTCCTCTCCTATTGCTTCTGACCATTGGTACACACGATATATATTATCGCCATTTTTATGGAAGCGGTCGAAGCTGAATTCATTTACCGAATACAACATGAAGAGGCCAAAGCAGGCAATGCCAACAGAAAGACCAAAAATGTTTATAAATGCAAGGCCTTTTTGATTAATAAGATTTCGCAATGCGATCTTAAAATAATTTTTTAACATGGCTATAGTTTTTATTCACTTCTTAAATTTTTAACCGGGTTAGCAATACCTGCTCTTACTGATTGATATAAGACTGTAAGTATTGCGATCGTTATTATCAGCAGTATTGGTAAAATGAAAAACCAAATGCCGATCCCGATATGAAATGCATAATCCTGCAGCCAGTTATTTACTAATATAAAAGCAACCGGCAGCGCCACAATACCAGCCAGCAATACCAGCTTCAAATAATCTTTTGTGATCATACTGGTGATCTGGAATAATGTTGCTCCCAACACTTTCCTGATGCTGATCTCTTTATTTCTTTTTGCTATTGTAAAAAGTGATAAACCAAACAACCCAAGACAGGCGATGACAATTGCAATTGCAGTAAACAACCAAAGCACTGTTGCAAATAGTTTATCAGTTTTATATTGTGCATTGAATTGGTCATCCAAAAAGAAAAAGCGGAAAGGACTTTGAGGATAATAAGTGCTCCATTTCTGTTTAACAAAATCCATCAATACAGGAAGATTAGTAGTATTTAGTTTCAAAGAAAAATTTCCAAAATTTCTTTCCTCCTCAGGGTAGAACACAATAGGATCAAAACTATTTTGTAAAGACTCCTGGTGATAATCTTTTACAACGCCGATCACTTTGCAGTGGAAGCCGCTTCCATCAATATATTGACCTACGACATCTTCATTTTTAGCAAAGCCAAATACGTTTACTGCAGTTTCATTAAGAATAATATTGACCAAAACATTTGTATCAACAGCGGGCCGGTCGTTTGTAAAACCTCTGCCTGCTACAATTTTTAATCCATAAGCATCAATAAATTTATTATCAACACCAAGATTTCGGCACCGTTTTCCGGATTGTGAATTTTTTAAAGCATAATCAGAAGACCCCCCAACCTCTGCCCCCGGTACCGAAGTAGATGCAGTAACGGATTGAATAGCTGGATTAGCAACCATATCATTAATAAAGGAATTAAACGATGGAATGCTCGAACTATCTGTATTTGCCGTTTGCTGAACTACCAATGTTTGTTTAATATTCACACCAAGATCACGGGTTTGCATGTAATGTAGCTGTTTGTAAAATCCGATAGCTCCTGTGATCAAAACAATTGCTGCAATGAATTGTAAAACCACCAATAATTTTCTTAAAAAATTCCTTCCGCCTTTTAATCCCGAAGCACCTAGCGACGTTTTGATAGAATAAATTGGTTGGAAAGATGAAAGAACAAATGCAGGATAAAAAGCGGCAAGCAATGTTCCCAATAAAAAAATGATCACCACAAATACCCAAAATCTCCAATCAGCGACTACTAAACTGCTCAGGTCTTTTTCTACAAGTGTTGAGAAAGCTGGAAGCGTTAATCTGAAAACGAGAATTCCGATTATTATCGCAATTATATTCAGAAAAAAAGATTCGGATAAAAATTGGCGGACAAGCTGGAATTTACCGGCGCCAATAACTTTTCTTATTCCAACTTCTTTCGAACGATCAAGCGAATGTGCAGTTGAAAGATTCACATAATTGATCCATGCAATAAAGAGTATGAATAAAGCTGCAATACCAAGATATTTCAGGTAAGAGAAATTTCCATTACCTGCCATTTCATAATCATACTTAGAGCGCAGATGAATATCTTTTAATGGCTGCAGGTAAAATGAATTCTGATAATCCCGTTGTTTCATATCTGTTCCCATATATCGCTCAGCAAAGGCAGGAAACTTTGCTTCCAATGCTTTTGCATTGGTTCCGGGTTTTAATAATACATAGGTATAAAAGTCAGACCAGCCCCAGCTTGTATTTGCATTGCCAT